>JBIIHS010000201.1:0-3088 GCA_044235515.1 Chitinophagaceae bacterium
TGTACTATGATTCGATAGAGTAAATAGTATACCTCAACTTAACTAGATGAAATACACATTAACTTTTACCATCTTTTTTATTACCTTTTTATTACCAAAGCTCAGTGTGACTTTAATAAAGTTCTTGACATAAAAACTATTAAGATGAAAAGCAAAAAAAAGTTAGACACCTTCTACTTTTATGCAAGAATCTTTAGTCTTAATAAACCAGCCCAGCAAGACTTTTTAGATTCACTCTCAAAATTAAAAATAATAGACAAAGCAAACTATTGGTGTGCCCTTGAATTTATTCCAATTGGCTCTGAACATACTTACTATTTACCAATTAGGGAAGAAGATGAATTTCTTTATGGATTAATCTCTTTTAAGCAGAGTGATGTTGGTAGACAAATCTGTATACGCGGGATAAAGATTCGAGGTTTTGAGATTTGGACTTGGAACAATGAACCTTTTTTTCTAATCGATAAAGTTTGGCTTGAATGAATAGCGTAATCAACTATTTCCTTTTAAGCCTACTGACAATCTGCGTACTCAGCAGTTGCTTTTCCCAACAACTCGTAAAAAAACAAGCTGACGCAAGACTCATTGTCGAACAAAAAGATCGATTCATCAATAAACCGCTAAAAGACCTGCTTAAAGAAATTAAACCAGAAATTAAATATGCATTTGGATATGATGCGGGCGACCATGGAATGCCTGCTTATTTCAGATTTATGTTTGTTACAAAAGAACAGAATAAGGCCCTTGTTGATAAAAAACAATACCCAATTGTTATTTATGTTTACGTAAAAGAAAATATAGACTGGTACGGACGTACAAAAAGAACAAAAGAAACAGGTCAAACTTGGACAGAGGATGACTTTCATAATTATAAAGACTTTACCGTAATAGACCTATGGGTTTACAATGATGCTACCACGGATAATTAGTCTGGGAGATAAAAGCCGTCAATAATTTAGTTAGAGTCCCTTACCGCACCAAATAAAATAATCTTCCCAACAACTCTCGAATTCCCCATTCAGTCTTCCGTAAGGCCTCGGCAGTAGGTAGAAAATCTAGGACGGTGCTTCTATCGGCATCCACTTTGTAATCGACCGAATAGGGCTGTACTAAAAAACCATTTTCCTCAAACAACTGTTTTGAACGCGGCATATGAAACGCCGAAGTAACCAAGATAATACGTTGCTGGTTACGCTTTAATAGCTTTTCTACTGCCTTAGCCTCATCGGCAGTATTTTCTACCGCTTCCGTTAACAGCACGGCTTGCGAAGGAACACCCATGGAAATGGCTTCGCGGGCCAATGTCTCACCTTCTGGCTCACCCTCAGACCAAGGAAATTGACCTCGGGTAAAGATCAACAAGGGGGCTTTTTTTTGTTTATAACACTCTATACCGGCAAAGAATCGGTCGGGATCGTTCCACTCTGCAAATAACGAATCGCGGCCAGGCACTGTATGTATCATACCGCTAAGAACCACAATAGCATCGGCCTCTTTCAGCACGGACGCGCTAACCCGGGTACCGCTATTTTCGACCCATCCAAAAAAGCGATCGGCCACAAAGGGCATTGCGCACAGGTAAAGAAAAACAGCGGCGCTCCACAAAAAGGCCACCTTCTTTCGAAAAATCCCCAGTAATACCAATAATATGGTGATGCTGATCGGCATAAAAAGTAGTGGCAGTATCTTATGTAAATAGATCATTTTGTTTTCAAGAATTGAGCGGAACCTTGATGCAAAAATCAGCGAATTACTTATCTTTTCAATATGAAATTTCTGATCCCCCTATTGCTGCTGCCCCTGCTAACCTTTTCACAAGCACCCACCGAGTGCGACCTGTTGATTGTCAATGGACGCATTGTGGATGGAACCGGAAATGGATGGTACCAGGGAGCTATCGCAATCCACCAAGGTCGAATACAGGCCATTTATCGCAATAGCCCTGAGAATACCTGGCAACGAACCCTCTCTCCCAAGCGAATTATCGATGCGGGGCAATTGATCGTAGCCCCCGGTTTTATCGATGTGCATACCCACCTGGAGGGCGATGAAAAGAAAGATCCTGAGGCAAAAAATTTTATTTACGATGGGGTTACCACATGCATTACCGGTAACTGCGGATCATCGAATGTACAAGTTGGTCAATATCTCCGTTGGGTCGATTCATTGCAAACATCCATCAATATTGGTACGCTAATAGGACATAACGATGTGCGAAAAGCAGTGCTGGGGCGCGCCAACCGTGATGCCACCCCACCAGAATTACAACGCATGGAAGCGTTAGTAGAAAAAGCCATGAACGAGGGGGCCGTAGGGCTCAGCACCGGGCTTATCTATATACCTGGCACGTATAGTAAGACGCCCGAGATCGTTGCCTTGGCAAAACGAGCGGCAAAAGCAGGAGGTGTCTATGCGACTCATATGAGAGATGAAGGCGATAGCGTTACACAAGCTATCGAAGAAGCGCTTACTATTGGAAGAGAGGCGGCACTGCCTGTCGAGATCTCTCACTTCAAGCTCAGCGGTCAGCAAAACTGGGGGCGCAGCAAACAAACTCTTTCCATGATCGATCAAGCCCGAAAGCAAGGCTTGGAAGTAACGATCGATCAATATCCTTATACCGCCAGCAGTACTTCGATCAGCACGCTGATCCCCGACGATATCTTGGCCGATGGACAAGACTCCATCAACGCTCGCCTGCAACGACCCAATGTTCGCAGACAGATAACCCGCTCTATTGAGCAGCGACTTAAAAAAAGAGGACTTAAGCACTTGAGTTATGCGGTCATCGCCTCGTTTGCAAAAGATAGCACCTATAATGGAAAGAGTATCGAAGAGATCAACCTGATGATCGGTAACAAACACAAGGTCAAGTACGAGGCCGAGGTGGTAATGGATATTGTAAGTCGTGGAGGCGCCAGTGCGGTTTTTCATGGCATGGGAGAAGAAGATGTCAAAAGAATAATGCAGTATCCCTTTAATATGATCGCCAGCGATGCGAGTATTCGGGTGCTTAATGCCGGTGTTCCCCATCCCAGAGGATATGGGACCAATGCAAGAGTATTAGCCAAGTATGTGCGCGAAGAAA
>JBIIHS010000036.1:0-10129 GCA_044235515.1 Chitinophagaceae bacterium
CCTCAAGATGAGTTTACTTTTAAGGGCCGTCAAAGACTATGACGTTGATAGGCTACAGGTGTAAAGGTGGTAACATCAAAGCCGAGTAGTACTAATTGCCCGTACGCTTTAATTTTTTTTCTTTTTTAAGAAAAAACAAGGTACTCGCTAACATTTTCCAATATGTTAATCTTATTGCTGCATTAGTGCAGTGAAGATCTTATGGTGGTTTTTCCAAGGGTGTTCACCTCTTCCCATTCCGAACAGAGAAGTTAAGTCCCTTATGGCCGATGGTACTGCACCACAATGCGGGAGAGTAGGTAGCTGCCATATTCATTTAGCCCGGTTGGTTTTCCAACTGGGCTTTTTTGTGCCCTGAACATTCCTCTTTTTCTGGTTTGGGAGATATTCAATTTGCTTAAAAAGGCCCAGGGTGGGGGTTATTCGGCAGGGTTAGACGAACATACTCAGCCGACGCCTTTGAAAGGGTTAGAAAAACATTCTCACGGCCCTGCCTATTGCAGTACCCGAAAAACAGGATAGCGATTGTGATCAGGTTCGTACCAGGGGGAATTCTTGAAAATAAAATCGAGTTGGGCGCGTCCATTCTTAGCGAAGTTGCTGTCCGTGGCCACGCGATCTGCGAGTTGCTTTTTCAAGACGGGTTGCGTTTCCAAATAAGCAGCGGCTTTGTCCTCGAATACATAGGCTGAGTAGCCCTCTTTTTGACCCAGGATCGCGTCAAAGAAATTCCAAGCAAAGTAGGAGTCTTCGGCTTGGGGTTCGAGGGTCTCCATCAAGAAGCGCTTGCCGGGCTGTGCTAAAGGAATATACCAGTCTCCTTTCAAAAAGGACAATGTCTGCTTTTGCCAGCTGACCTTTACACCACTATTGGGATGATGTCCTTCATAGGGTCTTGCGGCGGTGGTATAATCATCGATTCGATAGGCTTCTACTTCTAGGGTAGTATCTTTTGCCAATTTTTGCATTTGAATGCCATTGCTCTGTAGTCGCTCGATTACTTTCCACCAGCCTTGAGGAATGATATAACCTTTAGGCGCTTCGATGATACGCTCCGGAACGTAGTATCCATACAGGGGGACAGTTGCTGTAAAGGGTCTGTTTCTATCGTAAAACAAACGAGGCTGTCCGCTGATAGCACTGGGCTTATTGCCCGACTCATATCCATAAAAGAGGTAGTTTTTAAAACGTGATTTATCTAAGCGCCAACTGATCGGCAATGAAGTGGCATTGCTGATACTTTTTTTATGTTCTTCCCGTACGTTTCGGATGGCAGCTCCATTGGCTCCAGCAAATGAAATAAAGCATTCCATAAGTGCTTTGGTCGACGCTACCCGTTGGGGGTAGGGTTTAAGCATGTGGGTTTCCGGAACAAAGGCAAAACTGTTCCAAAGGGTAGCATAACCACTGGTGTAGCGAGGACTATCCCAAAATTCAGTCCATCCTTTTTCCGGTTTATCACCGCTGATGTTCACATAGGGAATCAAGTCGTATCCTTTTGTTTTCATGGCTGCGTAGAGGGCGGGCTCAAAAGTCTCGTGCAAGTAAGTGCCCATAGGGCCGCCCAACTTGGAGTATTGAGAGGTGAGCAGGGTCATCACATGTTGATAATCCGCTCCATTGCTTACGTGATTGTCTATGAAAATATCAGGGTCGCATTCTTGAAAAATGGCGCAAAAGGAAAAGGCCTCTTTTGAGTCGAGTTTTATAAAATCGCGGTTCAGATCCAGATTTTGAGAGTTGCCCCTCGAACCAAAGGCCTCTGGCCCCTCTTGGTCAACACGGTAATAAGGACTGCGGCGCAAACATCCCCCAATATTATAGACCGGGATCAACCCCAACACAATGTTAGAAGGTAAATTCAGTTTTCCGGCCACAATGTCTTTGACCAGCAGCATACTAGCATCGATCCCGTCGGGCTCTCCGGGATGAATGCCGTTATTGATCAAGATAATGATACGACCCTCTTTTTTGGCTTGTTCCACCGAGGTATACCCTTGCTGACTCACCAACACTAGGTGCAAGGGGAACCCCGCATCACTGGGCCCCTTGGTAAGCACGCTTACTTTTTTGGAGATCCGGTCTAACGATGTCCACCACGAAACGATCTGTTGATAGGTGGGCGTTTGCGTCCCTTCCGTTTGTTCAAAGACCGTGACGGGTACGCTTGTTTGAGCGCTTACCCAAAAAGGTAGGCATAGTAAAATCCCAAAAAAGAAAAGGCGATACATCGGTAATTAGTTTGCCTTAAAAATAAGCAAAAGAAAAAGGCACCGATAGGTGCCTTGATCAAAATCGTATATCGCGGTGAGATCGCTTACTTGCCGGCGTTCGTCTTACGGGCCAATTTACTTTTCAAATTAGCGGCCTTGTTCTTATGAATGATGCCGCGCTTGGCCAATTTATCGATCATGGAAGCTACCGTGGGGAATTGGTCTTTCATTCCCTTGGCATCGGCGGCTTTGAGGTCGCGAATGGCATTACGAGTTGTTTTGCCATAGTATTTGTTACGATCACGACGTTTGGCGGCCTGACGGGCATCTTTTTTGGTAGCACTGTGATTAGCCATCTGATTTACAGTTTTAAGGAGGGCAAAGGTAGGGAGAACCCCCCTTTTGACCAAATTTATCCATTTTTTAATTCAGTAGGGATTCCCTTGCAAAACCTTACTAATTAGCCATTTTGAGCGATATTTGTAACCGGAAATTCCCTGCCTTTTGTAATACCTTGACATTCATGAAGGATTTTTCTTATATCACCCAATCGCACCCCGCCTTTATCGAGAATCTCTATCGTGATTTTTGTAAGGATCCGGCATTGGTCGATCCCGATCTTAGAAAATTTTTTGAGGGATTTGATTTTGCAGTCACCCATTCCGGGGCCGGTTCCACTGTTACGACCGCTGCCCCAGCAGATGCCTTAGCCGCAATTGATAATTCAAGTACTGCCGGCTCTCAAACAAGCGGTATCGATTGGCAAAAGGAATTCAGTGTTTATCGGTTGATCATGGCTTATCGCCAAAAAGGGCACTTACTAGCCAAGACCAATCCCATTCGTTCTCGTATCGATCGGGGGGCTCATCTCGAGATAGTTGATTTTGGATTGAATGAACAAGATCTGACTCGTCGGTTTGCCGCCGCTCAGTTGGCAGGACTAAAAGACGCGACCCTCCAACAATTGCTCACGCATCTTCAAAAATGCTACACGGCTTCTGTCGGGATTGAATTTACCTATATCAACGATCCAAAAAAGGCGGCCTGGTTGGTCGATGCGGTGGAAAGCAAGCTACACCAACCTCTTCCCGTAGAGACCAAGAGAAGAGTATTGGAAAAATTGAATCAGGGCGTTATTCTTGAAAAGTTTCTGCACACAAAATACGTAGGACAAAAGCGATTCTCTCTCGAAGGGGGAGAGACTACCATAGCAGCGCTCGACACCATTATCAACACGGCTGCCGAGCTGTCCGCAAAAGAAGTGGTGATCGGCATGGCGCATCGTGGTCGACTAAATGTGTTGGCCAATGTGCTTGGCAAGACCTACGAACAAATATTCAGTGAATTCGAGGGAACGGCCAAGGTCGATCAAACCATGGGGAGCGGAGATGTTAAGTACCATATGGGATATGGCAGCGAGGTACAAACTCCCACTGGGAAAGCCATTAGTTTGAAATTGATGCCTAACCCATCGCATCTCGAAGCGGTCAATCCGGTCGTAGCGGGTTTTTCCAGGGCCAAGGCGGAAGTGCTGTATCATTCCGATGCCACTAAGATCGTTCCCATCTTAATTCATGGCGATGCCTCGATCGCGGGCCAGGGTATTGTATACGAGTTATTGCAGATGAGTGGGCTAGCCGGATACAGTACCGGCGGAACCATCCATTTTGTGATCAATAATCAGATTGGATTTACTACTGATTTTATCGAAGCGCGCACGGCCGACTATTGCACATCGTTGGCGGCTTCTATTCAGGCGCCTGTTTTTCATGTTAATGGAGACGATCCCGAAGCGGTTGTAAAATGTGCCCGTCTGGCCACAGAATATCGTCAGCAATTCAACACGGACGTTTTTATCGACATGGTTTGTTATCGCCGTCATGGGCATAACGAAGGGGACGATCCTAAATTTACCCAGCCTCGTCTCTACCAGCTGATCGAAAAGCATGCTAATCCGCGCGAGGTCTATGTTGCACAGTTGCTGGCCGATGGGGATACCGAAATACAATCGCTGGCAAAAGATATGGAAAAGAAGTTCTGGCAAGACCTGCAAGAACGTCTCGATGAAGTAAAACAGCATCCTTTACCGTATCAATACCAGCCTCCCGAGCTGGAGTGGAAAAAGTTGCGTCGCGCCACTCCCGAAGATTTTCTATACTCTCCCGTCACGGCCCTCGAAGCAGAGCAGGTAAAACAATTGATGCAGGCCCTACTTTCTTGGCCTGCCGATTTTAAGCCACTGCGAAAAGTAGAGAAGATCTTGCAAGACAAGATCAAACTTTTTGATCAAGAGCAAAAGATCGATTGGGCGACCGGCGAGTTATTGGCCTATGCCAGTTTAGTGGCCGAGGGAAGAAGAGTTCGTGTCAGCGGGCAGGATGTTTCAAGAGGAACATTCTCTCATCGTCATGCCATTTTACGAGATGACACTACCGATCAACCGTATAATCGGCTGTCGCGCTTGCCCGGTGCGGGAGGCGCCTTTACCATTCATAACTCACTGCTGAGTGAATACGCAGTATTAGGATTTGAATATGGCTATGCGCTTGCCAACCCCAGTGCTTTGGTGGTATGGGAAGCGCAATTCGGTGATTTTGCCAATGGGGCCCAGATCATCATTGATCAGTTCATCACCGCAGGCGAACAGAAGTGGAATCGAATGAACGGGGTGACTCTTTTATTGCCACATGGGTACGAGGGACAAGGACCTGAGCATAGTAGTGCCCGTCTGGAGCGATTCTTGCAATTGGCAGCGGAATTGAATATCGTTGTGACCAATATTACCACGGCTGCGAATTTCTTTCATGCCCTGCGTCGTCAATTGGCCTGGTCTTTCCGAAAGCCCCTGATCAATTTTTCACCTAAGGCCAATCTTCGTTTGCCTGGCTCCTATTCTTCTTTGTCAGATTTTACGCAAGGGGGTTTCAAGGAACTGATCGATGATGCGGTAGCGACTCCCGAGCAGGTTAAAAAAGTATTGTTTTGTAGCGGAAAAATCTACTTTGAGTTAGAGGAAAGAAAAAGACGTGATCAGCGAACGGATGTAGCCATTGTACGTCTTGAGCAGCTGTATCCACTACCGGTTCAGCAACTCGAAAAATTATATAAGCGATATGGGACAGCGGTCTGGTATTGGGTGCAAGAGGAGCCGCAAAATATGGGTGCGGCCTCTTTCTTGAAGATGAATTGCCGAACGATCCCCTTTGGTGTGATCAGTCGTCAGCCCTCTGCCTCTACGGCCACGGGGTATCAAAAAGTGCATGCTCAAGAACAGAACGAACTGATCGAAACCGCTTTTACTATCTAATCTAGTAAACTTGTTATATGATAGAGATCAAAGTGCCTACAGTTGGAGAGTCGATCACCGAGGTGCAATTACTTCGCTGGAATAAGAAATCTGGAGACTATGTAGAGCGTGACGAAGTGATCGCTGAGCTTGAAAGCGAGAAAGCCACCTTCGAGGTCAATGCTGAACAAGCCGGTTTGTTGACGACTAAGGCAGCCGAGGGCGACACTTTACTGATCGGTGATCTGTTGGCAACCATCGATGAAAAGGCCAAAGCCCCTGCTAGTACAGACAATCCAGTTGCTCCAACGGCTCCCAAGCCCCCGGCGCAAGTGGAGATCGCGGCCCCCAAGCCTCCAAGCGTTGTTGCTGCAGCCACTTCAGCCTCTGCTGTTACTACTACCACTACAGCTTCTACTCCCGCTGCCGTCACAGAAGAGGTTAAGGCAAGTCCGGTCGCCTCAGCCATTATCGCTGATAAAAAAGTAGACCCCAAAAAAGTAAAGGCTAGCGGGCCGCAAGGGAAAATATTGAAAGAGGATGTGCTGGCCGCTTTGGCGAATCCGGGTCGCATACCCGCACCCGGTGCAGGGCTCCACGAGCGGAATAGTCGTCAAGAGAAGATGAGCAATCTGCGCAAGACCATTGCTAAACGATTGGTCGAAGCCAAAAATGGTACGGCCATGCTTACCACTTTCAATGAAGTGGATATGGGAGCCATCATGGACGTTCGGTCTCGCTACAAAGAAAAATTCAAAGAAGTGCATGGAGTCAATTTGGGCTTCATGAGTTTTTTTGCAAAAGCTTGCTCCATTGCCCTTACGGAATGGCCGGCCGTCAATGCCTCTATTGAAGGCGATCAGATTATTTACCATGATTATACCGACATAAGTATAGCGGTTAGTACCCCTCGCGGGCTGACCGTACCTGTCATGCGCAATGTGGAAAGCCTTGGTATGGCCGAGATCGAAAAAAGAGTGATCGAGTTAGCGGGTAAGGCTCGTGACAGTAAACTCACCACCGAGGAGCTGACAGGTGGTACTTTTACCATTACTAATGGGGGCGTATTTGGATCGCTGATGAGCACCCCGATCATCAACGCGCCACAAAGTGCGATCCTGGGAATGCATAAGATACAGGATCGCCCCATGGCACTCAATGGACAAGTAGTTATTCGCCCCATGATGTACATTGCGCTCAGTTACGATCATCGCATTATCGATGGTCGCGAGTCGGTGGGTTTCTTGGTACGAGTCAAGGAATTGCTTGAGCATCCAGATCAGTTATTGATCGGTAAAGATCCGGTCAAAACCTTGCTCGAAATTTGAGTCGTTATCACGCATATTTAAAAAAGGCTGTTGCCATCCTGGCGTTGTACAAGGGGCAAGAGCCTTTTTCTATTTTTTCTAAGCAGCAGTTCTCGCTCGACCGGAGGATGGGCGCTACCGATCGAAGATGGGTGCGTCATTATTGCTACTGTTTTTTTAGGATGGGAAAAGCGCTTACTGATTTGCCGATCGAAGAGCGAATCCTCTTAGGCATTTTCTTATGTGGAAAGAAAGAGGATCCCTTGCTGGCCTTACTCAGACCCGAATGGAATCAACTGATGACGGCCCCCGTAGGCGATAAACTTCCAGCAATCAATTTTGCCTATCCACTCGATCCTGCTCGAGCCATTGATCGTAAAGAGCAGCGTGCTGCTCGAGAAGTGGAGGGGCATACGAGTGTAAATAGCAACCTTTCCTTACTAGCTGGTTGGTTGCAAGCGGTCTTTCCTTTTCAGGATTTCTTGAGTGCTACACTCCAGCAGGGCCACTGGCCATTATCAGTATGGGAGCAGCCCCTGTTTTTTATTAGACTGCGCCCGGATAAGGAAGATCTTGTTTGTGAGGCCCTGAAAGCGCAGCAAATCGATTACGAGAAAGTAGGGGAGTATGCCCTTGGCTTAGCGGCTACTACGTCGCTCGATAGTTGGCCCGGTCTTCACCGAGACTTTGTAGTGCAAGACCTATCTTCTCAGCGGATCGCTGCCTTGCTTAGGCACTTGCCACCAAATGCGGTAAAATCAATGTGGGACTGTTGTGCGGGCAGCGGTGGTAAATCGATACTGGCTATCGATACACTGGGTCCGGTTAATCTGACCGTGTCTGATAAGCGAAAGAGTATCCTTAAGCAATTAAAAGAACGCTTTGCCCAGGCAGGGCTCACCGATTACCAGGTACAAGAGATCGATCTTACTAAACCTATTCCTTCTTATTTCAATGATTTTTTTTCTTTGATCTGGGCCGATGTGCCTTGTTCTGGCAGCGGCACCTGGTCTCGAACACCGGAGCAACTTTATTTTTTTGAAAGCGATACTCTTGCGCAGTATAAGGAGCTCCAACGATCGATCTTGCAAAATGCTGTAGGGCGTTTACAACCTGGTGGGTACCTGTTGTATTCCACCTGTTCGGTCTTTGCCATGGAGAACGAGCAGCAAGTTGCTTGGCTCGAAGAAGAGATGGGGCTCAGCTGTATCGAGCAACAAATCTTTGACGGCACCACGCAACGAGCCGATACACTGTATGCTGCGCTGTTACAGAAACAACGTTGATCTAAAAGCACTGGTGGTAAGTTGCCCTCCTGTCTGCTCAGTCCTTGACCAGCTTGGTCGCTCCTATTTTTTTGTCTTGATCCCAAACCGTTATCAAATAAGTGCCCTTGGGATAGGCTTCCAGCGAAAGATCGCTACTGCTCGAGGGAGAGCGAAGCGGAACCTGGTATCGACTAACGATACGCCCCGCCATATCGCTGATAGAGACGAGTAGTTGGGAGTTGCTTCCCGCATAATTGACGATCAGCCTTGTGCTATTACTAGCGGGATTGGGATAGAGTTGTATGGTAGCTTGGGGAGTGGTGGGTGTTACACAAGTATTCGTCAGCACAACAGATGCGCTGTCCACCAATACGGATTGCCTGGTGGCCAGGGCCGTATCGATCCATTGTACAACACGATATTTTATTGGGCCGGTCAGGGTAGTTTGAATGCGATCGGTGTATTGATAGTTGCTGTTACGCAAGACCGTACCGGAGGCTGGAACTACCTGCTGTAGGGTGCTATAACTATTTTCGCCGGGTAGCATTCGCTGCAATTCATATCGCATACCTTCTACGTCCTTGCTTTTCCAATTTACTGTTACGGTACAATTACTCAATTGTGCAGTAACAGTGGCGTACTCTGCCAAGAGCCAGCTAAAGGCCATACGAAGATCAGGAATGCCATAGCCCATTCTGTCGTCGGGATTGATAAAGCGACTGCCCGATCGTTTGAGCGCTTCGGCGATCTTCATGTTGTTGAATTCCGGAAATCCCTGCCATAGGCAAGCACCAAGCCCGGCCATATTGGGACAAGAAAAAGAAGTGCCATTGGCCGTTCCGATGGTATTGCCACTTCCTTGCACCACTGCCGCTACTCCTACCGAAGCGATATCGGGTTTGATCCTTCCGCCGGGAGCGGGCCCATAGCTGGAAAAAGAACCCACTACCCCTTGTGCATTGACAGCACCTATGGACAGCACACTGTCTCCATCCGAAGGGGTGATGATATTGCGCCATGCAGAGTTGCCTTCATTGCCAGCGGAATTAAAAACCAGTAATCCTTTTTTAGCGGCCAGATCGGCTCCCCGTACCGAAAGGGTTGTGTTACCGTTAAGTTGATTGTAGGTGTAATTGAATACCGGATTATCAAAATCAAAATAGCCCAACGAGGAGGAGATCAGATCGGCACCGGTGCTATCGGCGCGCTCCGCAGCGCAGACCCAATTGAATTCTTCGATCGGATATTCCGAGCTTACGTCTTCGCTTCTAAACAGATGAAAGGAGGCCTGCGGGGCCTTACCTACGAATTGCCCCGGAATATTGGCAGCGATGGTCGATAGGCATTGCATGCCATGCGGATGATCTTCGCTTACCGAGGCATTACCTGATACAAAATCCCAGGTACTCAGAATTTGGCCGTTTCGATTTACGCTATCAAAGGCGCGCAGGGTGGTATAGTTGAAAAATCCTCCATCAAGCAAAGCGATCTGCATGCCCTGCCCGCGGAGTCCGATATTATGCAAAAACTCTCCTTTGTGTAATTTGATCTCGGCCCCGGCACTACCTCCGTAGTTATAAAAATCACCGCTAAGCTCTCCTGGTTTTGCGGTGGTTTCTGCCAGAGGAATAATGCGCTGGGTCTCGATAAATTTATCATTTTCTTTTCCGGCACCCGTACGGGCAGCCAGTCCAGCTGTCGCTTGTACAAAGGGCAATTGCTGCACGGTGGTAAGGGCTGATGCGTTGCTGGTTTGAATACAGACGGCATTCAGCCATTTAGAAACATTTAGTATGGTGACACCGTTTACCGACCTCAGGCTATTCAGATACGAGGCGGTAACGGGCAGATCGGTACTGTCGATCGATAATTGTTGACTGGTTCTGCGCTGTATGGCACGTGCAGAAAGATAGGTCGATGGATTACTCAGTGAAAAGCTATTGCCGCCTTTATTTTTTAGCCATACAATATGACGAGTAAATTGAGCGCTGGCCGATGAACAGATCAGCATACAGATACCACTTAGCCAAACAAGACGGAAAAAAGTTCTCATAG
>JBIIHS010000202.1:0-3074 GCA_044235515.1 Chitinophagaceae bacterium
TTGATCTGCATACCGATCTTAGGCAGGTAAGTCAGCTTGAGCGGTGTGCCGTGTTTGGCAATGAGGGCTTTTAGATCTAGCCCGTTAAAGGTAAGAATGCCATCTTCGACCTCTATCCCCTCTTGCGGAAAATTAAAGGTCTGCTTGACAAGTTCATGATAAGAATTAGACATGCGCTTAATGGGTTGTGTGATAAAGAGTGGACAAAACTATCATTTTCGTAAAACAACTGAGCAAGTTTTTCTGCCAAAAAAAAACCCGCCACAAGGGCGGGTCTTCTGAATGCAAACGCTATCGATTACTTGACCTCTTCGAAGGGCACGTCTGTTACATCCTCTGCGGAGGCCGTGGAGGCATTTCCACCACCCGCTCCGCTCTCGGCACCGGGCTGTGCGCCGCCCTGCGTGGCCTTATACATATCTTCACTGGCGGCCGTCCAGGCAGCATTCAACGCAGCCATGTGGGTGTCGATGCCAGCAAGATCTTGTGCCTTATGTGCTTCTTTAAGCTTCTCGGCGGCTTGCTCGATAGTAACCTTCTTTTCTGAGGGAATCTTGTCGCCATATTCTTTGAGCTGCTTTTCCGTTTGAAAGACCAGAGAGTCGGCCTGGTTGAGCTTCTCCACACGATCTCTTTCAGTTTTATCGGCAGCTTCATTGGCCTTGGCTTCGGCCTTCATCTTTTCTACTTCTTCTTTGCTAAGTCCGGATCCGGCCTCGATATGGATCTTTTGTTCCTTACCTGTACCCTTGTCCTTGGCGGTAACATGCAAGATACCGTTGGCATCAATATCGAAAGTGACTTCGATCTGGGGTACGCCCCGAGGAGCAGGTGGAATACCGTCTAGATTGAAAATACCCAGACTCTTGTTATCCTTGGCCATGCTTCGCTCACCCTGCAATACGTGAATTTGTACACCGGGCTGGTTATCGCTGGCGGTAGAAAAGACCTCTGATTTTTTGGTAGGAATTGTTGTATTGGAAGGGATCAAGGTGGTCATGACGCTTCCCATGGTCTCGATTCCCAACGAAAGAGGTGTTACGTCCAAGAGCAAAACATCTTTTACCTCTCCGGTCAAAACGGCTCCTTGAATGGCCGCTCCTACGGCTACCACCTCATCGGGGTTAACTCCCTTATTAGGCTTTTTTCCAAAGAACTTCTCAACGATCTCTTGAACCTTGGGAATGCGGGTAGATCCACCCACCAAGATCACTTCATCGATCTGTGAAGTGGATAGTCCGGCATCTTTGAGGGCTGCCTCGCAGGGTTTCAGACAGCGGGCAAAAAGAGAATCGGCAAGCTGTTCGAATTTGGCACGGCTTAGTTTTTTGACCAAGTGCTTAGGCACACCATCCACGGCTGTGATATAAGGAAGATTAACCTCGGTCTCAGAAGAAGAACTAAGTTCTACCTTGGCTTTTTCGGACGCTTCTTTTAGACGCTGTAAGGCCATAGGGTCTTTACGCAAGTCGATGGACTCCTCTTTTTTGAACTCATCGGCCAGCCAATCCATGATCACTTTGTCAAAATCATCTCCTCCCAGGTGCGTATCACCATTGGTTGATTTTACCTCAAATACTCCATCGCCCAATTCTAAAACGGAGATATCAAACGTACCACCGCCCAGATCGAACACGGCAATACGTCGATCGGATTGCGCCTTGTCGAGTCCATACGCCAGGGCAGCGGCCGTTGGTTCATTCACAATACGTCTTACATTAAGTCCTGCGATCTCACCCGCTTCCTTGGTGGCTTGACGTTGGGCATCGTTAAAGTAAGCGGGGACGGTAATAACGGCTTCGGTAACCTCATGTCCGAGGTAATCTTCGGCGGTCTTCTTCATTTTCTGTAAAACCATCGCACTGATCTCTTGTGGTGTATACAGCCGACCATCGATGTCGATACGAACGGTATTATTATCGCCCTTTGCCACTTTATAGCTCCAGTGTGTGATCTCCTCTCCTACTTCGTCGAAGCGGCGGCCCATAAAACGTTTAACAGAGGCAATAGTATTTTGTGGGTTGGTGATGGCCTGGCGCTTGGCAGGATCACCTACTTTACGTTCTCCGTTTTTGAGAAAAGCCACAATGGAGGGAGTCGTACGGCGTCCTTCATCGTTAGCGATTACGACGGGTTCGTTGCCCTCCATAACAGAGACGCAACTGTTGGTGGTACCCAGGTCGATTCCAATAATTTTTCCCATTTGATAGATTTTTAATGTTTCACGCTATTATAGTCAATCGCCATGCCGCAAGGCTTTAATGTGAAATTTTGTCAGTTTAGGCAAAAAACTGGATATCAGACAGTTTATGCCTGGCAGAATTGTCATAAAAACGTTGGTTTTCAGGGCAATTTTGCAGATGCCTTAAAAGAGAAATTGCGCTGCGCCAGATAACTAAAACTGACCACCAATGCCACCGTAATGATTTGAGCCAGCACCGGAAATAGCAAAAAGCGCTCCACCAGCAGCTTCAAAAGAAGGTAGTTCAAAAGCAGATTGAACAGACATACCATCAGGTAGCGGAAAAGTTGAATTCGTCCCTTTATCTCCGAATCGGAAAAGACCACGTATTTAGACATAAAGAATCCCACCGGGAAAGTGACACAAAAAGACAATAGCAAGGAGGCACTATGAGGCTTGAACGCATAAAAAGGCAAAAGAAGAGGTTGTCGGTGAAACAGGTAGGTATAACTGAGCGAGTATACCAAAAAGCCTAGTAGAACGTTGGCACCACCAGCAGCCGCATATCGAAAAGTCTGCAACGGCAAAATTCCTTTGAAGGGGGGATAAAAAAAATCAATGATCCCCAAAAAAAACCGGGCAACTCTTGCTGCTAGTTGATTCATGGTAGCGCAAAGTAAATCAAAGAGCATCATTTGCCAAACTGCTTACCTTTGCCGCAATTATTTATGATTATGCGCGTCGTTGATCAACTTAAGCAATGGGTTACCGTAGTACTCGAAGAATCGTTCCAGTACCAAGGCAAACCCGACGCATTGGTGATCAATACTACCAAGCCAGAATTTGAGGGCGATTATACCCTGGTACTTTTTTCGTTGGCCAAACCGCTCAA
>JBIIHS010000037.1:0-10079 GCA_044235515.1 Chitinophagaceae bacterium
CTAGTAACCCATAGCGAAGGTCCAGCCTTATTACAGCAACATCTCGATTTGCTCAATCACTAACGTGATTCCGCTACTGTTTGCGTAGCGTATCTTTTACGCCAGTGGCCGAACGGATTTTCTTTTCTTTTCTTTTTTCTGCTTCGTTTCTATCTACTTCAATTATCTACTCAATCATTTATCATGCAGATGATCGATACACCATTGCAAATGGCGTTGGAAGAAAAATATGGCGCCCATAATTATCATCCCCTGCCGGTAGTGCTAAGCCGGGGCAGCGGCGTCCATGTCTGGGATACCCAAGGAAACCAATACCTTGATTTTTTAAGTGGCTACTCTGCCCTTAACCAAGGACATTGCCATCCGTCCATTATCGAGGCACTGGTCTGCCAAGCGCAACAACTAACACTGACCAGCCGGGCTTTTTATAATGACAAATTGGGGCCCTATGAAAAATTCCTTTGTACCTACTTTGGATACGACAAGCTTCTTCCTATGAACACAGGAGTGGAAGCCGTGGAGACAGCCATCAAGATCTGCCGAAAATGGGCCTACCAACACAAAAACATACCGGAAAACCAAGCCATCGTGATCGTTTGCGATGGAAATTTTCATGGCAGGACCTCTACTGTCATCTCCTTTAGCAGCGATCCGGATTCAAAACACCAATTTGGTCCTTACATGCCGGGGTTTGTTTCGATACCCTTTGATGATATCGAAGCCCTTCGCCATGCGCTTCAGGATCCTTGCGTAGCTGGCTTTTTAGTAGAACCCATACAAGGCGAGGCCGGAGTGGTCGTACCCACCGATGGATATCTGAGAAAGGCTTGGGAGGCCTGTCAGGAGGCCCGAGTACTCTTTTTGGCAGACGAGATCCAGACTGGTTTAGGCAGAACCGGAGCCAGGCTGGCTTGTGATCATGAAAATGTCAGGCCTGATGTACTGATACTTGGTAAAGCCCTTAGCGGGGGTACGCTACCCGTCAGTGCGGTGTTGGCAGATAACGAGATCATGCTCGTTATTCAACCTGGCCAGCACGGTTCTACCTATGGGGGCAATCCGCTGGCCTGTGCTGTGGCAGAGGCCAGTATTACCGTACTGGAAAAAGAGAAAATGGCCCTCAATGCGATGCGGATGGGCAAAATATTTAGAGAGAGGATAGAACAACTAAATAGCCGACATATTGCAGTAGTAAGAGGTAAAGGCCTAATGAACGCCATCGTGGTCGAACATTCGGATATCGATGCCGCCTGGAATCTTTGCCTCGAAATGATGCAACAAGGACTATTGGCCAAACCCACGCACGGAGATAAGATCCGATTTGCACCTCCACTGATCATAACAGAGCCACAAATTGAAGAAGCGGTGTCGATCCTTGAAAAGAGCCTATCGATACTCGATTAGCGTATCAACAATGCTTTCCCCTTTGTTCGGTTCCAGGAACTTACCGCGACCAGGTAATAGACACCCGGTAATAAGCCGGCTATATCTATTTTGACAGAAGCCACGTGGGCTGATCGTGAAATTTCTTCGGGGATCAATTGAGCTCTGACACATTGCCCGCGTAAATTGTATAGTTCAAGTTTTCTCCACGAAGCGCCCCTCTCAACTAGTAATTCCAAGCGTCCCGAGAGAAGATCGACATAAAGAAGTCGAAAAGCGAATAAAGACTGATCGCTACCCAATGACACCTTGATAATGGTACTAAAGGAATAAGAACCATCCTGATCTATTTGCTTGATGCGATAAAAAACAATGCCCTGATTGTGAGTAGTATCCAAAAAAGAATAATCTCGGGTAGCGTCAGGTGCTAACTGGCGGGTATCGGGATAGATAGTCCCGAGGGTCTGGTATTCGTATCCATTGTATGATCGCTGCACAAGAAAGCACTTATTACGGTGCTCCGATGCGGTTCCCCAAAATAAGGAGAGACCGTTTGTAATTATTTGATGGCGAAAATAGAGCCATTTTACCGGCAAAGAGATCGGCTCAACCTGGTAGTGTATGGTCAGATCATCGATACGCCAATTGGTTACGTTGATCGCCGTCGTCCCCACTCCCTCATACCCGTAAATTCGAAGTTCGAGCGGTTGCGAAGACATCAGTGTTAGCGCAGCGGAAGATTGCCAGGCCCAAACACTATTGGCGGAAAGGACAGAAGAATACGCTGGAGCTATAAATTGGTCGACACTGGAAAAAAGACCCCAACGGGCAGGTCCTGTGGAGGTAGAGCGCGATCCAAAGGCTACCGATAAAATTCGAATGCGATAACCCGCCGCGGGCGTAAGGGTCAATCCGAAATAAGCCGATCCGGATGTTCCTGCAGTCCGTGCTCCGGGGCGTGCCGCCACACCTGCATTGTGTCCGCCTGAAGCCCCTGCATACTGCTGTGAGGGCGATAACGAGGTAAAAAAGGTGGTTGCCCCATAATTATTACCCTGTACCAAGGAAGAGACTTGTAATAATGAAATGACTCCGGTTGGAGTAGCTTGTTGCATATCCCAATACAAATTCGACTGCGCGATACTACTTGCCCAGCCACTTTGGAAAAAGAAAAGAAATAAAAAAATAACCATCGCCCGCATGCTAACAAAATAGCAGGGGCATAAAGACAAGTCAAGAAATTAAACCCGTATCAGGAAGGTTTTTTGGGAAAGAGAGCCGCTACTAACATCAGCACTCCCGCCATCGCTACAAGGTAGAGCCCCGCCTGGCGCTCCGGACATTCCCCTCCCCTACAGAGAGACAAGATCAAAAAATTACGAAGGGCCCAAGCCAGGTTAAAGGCTACGACCAAAAGATTGAAACGCTTGGCCCAAACAGCCGGGATCAGCGTAAAGATCAAATAAAAAAATCCAAGAAGCAAATGCAGGTAGCCCGGTTTTCCATAACGGGTGCCACTGGCATCCATACCCGAAATGACCAGTTGTTTAGAGGGTATCAGTACCCAAGGCATAAAACAGGCGATCACCAATAAGAGAACGGCTGCAATTCCCAAGCCCGTAGAATACCGCATATTCATTGAATTTACTGAGGCAAGTTAATCAATTTTGTCAGCGCGGCTTCGGTGCTTTGATGAAAAAAAATAGAGTGGAACACCTGCCACTACTATAAGCAATGCCAATAACGAGTTGATCACCGGCTGCTTATCTTCCAGATACAAGGAAATGTCTTTGTAGACCGTGGCCACTAAATACGCGGCTGAGAAGAGAATAAAGAGTATTGTTAGATAAGGATGACCCTTTACCCGGTAAGGCCTTTCCCGAAGCGGCTCTTTAATTCTCCAGTAAAAAAGTCCAATGGCTCCCAGCAAATACACCAGCCAGGTAATAAAGACATACATGTCGGCCAAGAGATCGAATGAGCCACTAAAGATCAATAGGGAGGTCCAAGTGCCATGCAACATCAATGCATTTTTAGGGGTGCCCGACTTTTCTTCGAGCCGACCAAACCAACTGGATAAGACACGGTCTCTTCCCATAGCATAGGTCACACGCGCCGTGGCCATCACATTGGCATTGATAGCCCCGATGGTGCAACAAACGATCATGCCACCGGCCAAAAGGGCAAAGGATTCTCCTTGTGCTAAACGCATGGCATCAGCAGCCACTAAGTCGGATGTGGCCATAACATTGACCGGCAAGACATAGAAATAAGAAAAATTAATGAGGATATAAATACCCATGCAGATAGCGACCCCCCACCATAAACTTCGAGGAATATTTTTTTGTGGTTCCCTGATCTCTCCTGCCATGGAAACGATATTGATCCAACCATCATAGGCAAAAAAAGCACCTGTAAAAGCCGCTACGATACCTGACAATAAACTAATACTATCAGTGAAGGAATAAGCAGTCGAAAGGTTAGCGATCGATCCTGTTTTGGCGCTGAGCAATCCAATGGACAATAAGGCGATAATGGAAAAATTGATGATGGCCGAAACCTGTTGAAATCTACCACCGGCCTTTAAGCTCTTTGCGTTTATATAGCTAAATCCCATGACCAAAAATATCGCCACGGCCTTGATTCCTAAATCCTTTAAAGGATAAAGCGTACCCAAACCAGGCAAGGGCAAGGCGAAGCGTTGTACTAGATCAGGGGGGCATTCAGGAAGAGGAACAAATTGACCAATATAAGAAGCACAGACAAAGGCAATGGCGGCAACAGAAGCCGTATTGATGATGGAGAAAGCAGACCAACCGTACAGAAAGGCCGTGGGACCTCCAAAAAGATGATCGAAATGAACAAATAATCCTCCTGTCTTGGGCATCATCGCCCCTAACTCAGCAAATAAAAGAGCCCCGAGCAAGCTCATCAATCCAGCCAGTACCCAGATCAACAATAATAAAGATGGAGAGCTAAGCTGCTGAGCCATCGAAGCAGGCCGTATAAAAAGCCCCGACCCGATAATGCTACCCACCACAATGGCAACACTGGTAGCAAGTGAAATACGGGGGGTAGAAGACGACATTCCTTTATTTAGCTAAAGCTAAAGATAAAGGGAAGAACGACAGCTACAAAAAAAGCCCAGCCCGCATACAAAGGCAAAAAGACGGCGATGGTCCTTTCGATGGCGCTATATTCTACTGCTTGTTGACGATACTGCTTGAAGAGCTGCATAGCAATCAGCAACAAATGGGTAAAGAAAAGAAGATTAGCTCCCATTACGGCTACGCGATTAGGCGTAAAGCCCCAACTGGCGATACGATAGAAAATGGCCAATAACGCAATGGAGTTGACCACGATCGTTACTACGGAAAGTAGCAACGTTATCAGTAAGGCCCCCTTGCCGGCAGCGGCCCGCGGCAATTCCACCAACGAAAAGAATACGATAGCCAGTACCCCGATCAACAAAATATTGAAGAGCAATAAAAACTCGCGGTCATTAAAGGGGTCCTTACTAGCCAGGGTAAACCCGATCAAATAACCGACCAGGGTTACCAACACTAAAGGGCTAAAGATCCGGGCAATGATGGGTGATACCTTATTGATCAGGTTGGGGTTCGTATCTAAAATATAGGTGGCCACCAGGGGACAAGCCGACAATTCCAAGACTAAGATCCATTGAACATAGAACTCTCCTATATCTATTCCGATCAGACTAAAAAGCCCGATCGTAATGCCACTCAATATTCCGACCGCACTGGTCAATAAAGAGGTCATTACGATAAGATCGCCATTATAACGCAAAAAAGCCGGTCGCTGTTGCCAGACAGCTAGCGGCTGGGCCCCGGTAAAGATAAACCCCAGAATGGCCCAAAAAAATAAGGGCAGGTGGATACAAGACAACATCAAGGTGTTGCTCTCGGCAGTACCTGGCAACCAATTGATGAACAAGGCGCCCGCCAATAATACCAAAGCAACACCGACAGAGGTCTTTACGCTGAGCACATGTTTACGAACAAAATAGATCAGCAATGCCGTAAATAAAATAAAACTGATATTACGCGAATAATACCTCTCTTCCTCTAGACCGAAAAAGGATGGCAGCTTCACTAGAAAGCCCGTCAACAGGGCAGACGAAAGGACAAAGAGCCAAGATATCCTTTTTCCGATCTCGGGCGCAGTGGGTAAATAAGATAATCGATGGTGCCAGAACCTAGCTTCTGTACGGTCTGCGATTGATTCGTACAGTTCATAAAATGCTACGCGAAAGGCATGTCGATCGGATCGATATAAGTCTTCTAGAAAAGCGGCATCATGAAGATGCTCGATAATTTTATCTTTCATGGAATAGTTGCCTTAAAGCAACACCATAAAAGTAAAGATTAGCCTGAAAACGAGGCTTGCCGCTCATCATTTTTAACTATAAGAGGCAGCACGGATGGTCTTGACCCGTTCATCTTGCCAATACTCATCGAAGCTCATCAATCGGTCGATGACACCCCGAGGAGTTAACTCGATGATACGATTCGCAACGGTTTGCATAAAGGTATGATCGTGGCTACTCAGTAGCACATTGCTTTTGTATTCAACGCATTGATCGTTAAAACTCTGAATGCTCTCCAGATCGAGGTGATCGGTGGGTTGGTCCAATAGAATCACATTGGGGTTTTGAAGCATCATCCGGCTCAGCATGCAGCGCACCTTCTCTCCTCCACTCAACACATTGGTCTTCTTGAGCACATCCTCTCCACTAAAAAGCATTTTTCCTAAGAACCCACGTAGGAAGGGCTCATCCACGTCCTTTACATGATCAGGTACATACTGACGAAGCCAGTCCATCAAATTCATATCTCCCTTAAAATACGCATCGTTCTCCTGTGGCAAATAAGCATGGGTAACCGTTGTCCCCCACTCGAACTGTCCGCCATCTGGTTCTACCTGGCCAGCAATGATGTTAAAGAAAGCCGTTACGGCCAGAGGGTCCTGACTAAGAATGGCGATCTTGTCTCCTTTATTGACCGTAAAGCTGACGTCGTGGAAGAGAACCCTGCCATCCACTTTTTTGGACAATTTTTCAATATTGAGAATTTGGTTACCTACTTCCCGCTGAGGCTGAAAAATGATCCCCGGGTATTTTCTATAACTGGGCTCAATCTCTTCAATGGTCAATTTTTCCAATGCCTTTTTCCGAGAAGTAGCCTGCTTGCTCTTAGAGGCATTGGCACTAAAGCGGGCTATGAAGTCGATCAGGGCTTGTCTTTTCTCCTCTACCTTTTTATTCTTGTCACCCAGCTGGCGGGCCATCAATTGTGAGGACTGATACCAGAAACTGTAGTTCCCTGTAAAAATCTTGATCTTTTGACGATCAACATCGGCCACATGCGTACAGACGGCATCTAGAAAATGGCGGTCGTGACTGACCACTAAAACGATATTCTCATACTCAGCCAGAAAATTTTCTAACCAACTGATAGTCTCAAGATCGAGTCCGTTAGTTGGCTCGTCCAGTAATAAGATGTCAGGATTACCGAAAAGGGCTTGTGCCAATAGTACTCGAAGCTTTAAATTAGAAGGGATATCCTTCATGAGGGATTGGTGATATTGTTCCACCACACCCAATTCTCCGAGCAAGGCGCCGGCATCACTTTCTGCTGTATAGCCACCCATCTCTCCAAATTCACTCTCCAACTCTCCTGCCCGAATACCATCTTCCTCTGTAAAATCGGCTAACGCATAGATCCGCTCACGCTCTTTGTGCACCTCCCAAAGGCGTGTATGCCCCATCAGCACTGTATTGAGCACCGTCACATCATCAAAAGCAAATTGATTTTGTCGAAGTACCGCCATGCGCTCGCCCGGTGTGATCTCTACTCTCCCTTTATTAGGCTCGATCTCGCCACTCAATATTTTCAAAAAAGTACTTTTTCCAGCCCCGTTGGCACCGATCACTCCGTAACAGTTTCCCTTTGTAAAATTGAGATTGACCTCTTCAAAGAGTACTCTTTTTCCGTAGGCGAGTTTTAAGTCCTTGACACTTATCATAGGTAGATTATTGCGGCGGCAAAGGTAGCACAAAAAAAAGCATCCCGCCCGGCTAAGCCGAACGGGATGCGCTGGTTGAGAAAATGGCTTACTTGTAGATCGCCATGGAAATGGTCCTGCTGATGGTCTCTCCCTTCTCGTCATTGCTGAACAAGAGATGGTAGGTTCCATTTGGCAACTGGGTCAGATCCATTTGAACCACTTGACCAAAGAATACACCTGCGATTTGCTGGGTGCGGATCAATTGGCCAAGATTATTGTAGATCCTTACATTGAATTTTGTATAGAGGTCTGTGTTGACGCGAATACCAAAACGACCTGTATTAGGATTGGGGAAGAGGGTCAGCGAAGCAGGGTTATCAAGTGGTATCTGACGCTCTGCGCACTGCTCTACAATAATAACGCGACTAAGCGTCGACTGACAGCCCGCATTAGAGGCGGTATAGGTGATCGTCTTATCGCCCAGACCAGCTGCGGCCGGGTTAAAGCTGGCACCAGATACGCCACTTCCACTAAAGGTTCCACCGGCTGGTGTAGCCGTTAACGCAACAGGACGGTCGGAGCGACACAAATCGGCTACCGTATTGAAGCTGATAACAGGGAACGTATTTACCGTCAAGGCCACATTGGTGGAGAAGATCGTACCGCAACTCGTTGTTACCGCTGCTCTGAAAAGATAGCCATTCTGTGCAGCGGGCACATTGGTTTGCGCATAGGTAGCATTAGTAGCCCCGGCGATATTGGTCCAGCTGGCGCCTCCATTGGCACTGGCCTGCCATTGATAACTGAGTGTTCCTACAGGAGTAGTCGCCGCTACCACAAAGCTGGTTAAACCTCCTTCACAAATAGTAGCCGTAGCCACAGGATTTGATGTGATGGTAGGAGCAGCACTTAAGGTAAGGGTGGCAGCAGTCGATGTGACAGAAGGCGTACAAGCACCAGACACCACGCAACGGAAACGATTTCCATTTTGAGACAAGACAGTGGAGGCAATCGAGTAAGTAGACGCTGTAGCACCCGAGATATTGGCGAATGTAGATCCACCATCGGTGCTCAGTTGCCACTGATACGTAAGCGCAGATCCAGAAGCCGTGACACTAAAGGAGACATTGGTTCCTGTACATTCCGCAACGTTAGCCGGATTACCAACTATGGCAGGAAGCGTGTTTACCGTTAAGGTAGCAGAAGAAGAAGTAGTGCTTCCGCATTGACCGGTTACGATACAGCGATAGGCATGACCATTCTGCGAAGCAGTTGCACCACTCACTACAAGTGAGGCACTGGTAGCACCACTAATGTTGGCAAAGCCTGAACCTGTGTTGACTTGCCATTGGTAAGTACCGGTCGAAGCGATCGTAAACGTAGCATTGCTACCCACACAAGTAGTTTGGTTAGCCGGTTGTGTCGTAATTGCAGGACCACTTCCTGCTTGAACCGTATAGCTCAACACAGTAGTGCGAGTAGCGGCACCAGCAGAGGTACCGGTAACAGTAATGTTATAGGTACCGGCATTAAGTGTATTGGCGCCGGTTAAGGTTACATCGGTGCTGGATCCCACCGCCACTGTGCTGGGAGAGAACGTAACTGTTGTACCAGCCGGATTACCTGTAGCACTAAGAGCGACATTGCCTGTAAAACCTCCGCTTGAAGAGGTTCCCAATGAGATTGTCATGGTAGCAGGAGCCGGACAGGCCGCTGTGGCTGGCGTAGTAGGATTAAAGAGGAATCCGAAAGGAGGCGGTGCGATCGTAATATCGATATTGTTGATATCAAAGAAGATATTATCAATTGCCTCTACCATTATACGCACCGTAGAGCTGGGGGTATTGGGGACAGTGATGGACTCTGATCCATCATTGGGAGTGCTGGCAATAAGGGTTGTAAAACTAGTACCACCATTGGTAGAAATGGAGATCCGAACGTTGGCACAGTTAATGGGTGCTCCGGTGGTTCCATTGACAGACCAGGTGATCGTTTCGGTATTACCAGCCGTCCAAGTGGTAGCGGCATTTTGCGAAGTGATCAAGAAAGGACCCAGATTGGCTACGGTAACAACCATATCATCGGATTTGGTATTACCTCCTCCTGCCCTATTGTCTTTGGCTATAAAGCGGAAGTTCATGGTACGGGCTACCCCTGGAAGTACTTCCCAGCGATGGTTATTTGAGCCATCCAAGATGTATTGTAAAGAGGGCAATATTCTTACGGGTGTACTGTAATCAAGGAAGGTTCTGAACTGAGGTCCCCCTGTTGAAGTAGCCGCTGGGACAGTGGGAAATGCGGTTGACACCCGGTTATCGATCTGCTCCCAATTATAGGAGAGTACATCAGCTGTGTTGGGGTCGGAAGCGGTACCGGCAAGTCTAAAAGGAGTAGAGAAAGGAATCGTAAAGTCTGCGCCGGCATTGGCCGTTGGAGCCGTATTGCCGGTGGTGGTGGATGCAACGCAACTGGCTCCGCCCCCATTTCTGATATAGTTAGTAACCTGCTCGATACTTTTTACTGAGAAAATAGAAATACTGTGAGCAGCCACGTCGGTGGTGGCTCCCGTAATACCGGCGTAGCCCATGATCGTGACACCACTGCCTGGCTCTACGTTTACTCCGGTTCCTTCGATGTTAAAGGAGAAGGTGTGGTTGGCACCAAACTGA
>JBIIHS010000203.1:0-3055 GCA_044235515.1 Chitinophagaceae bacterium
AACCAAAGCATTACAAAGACAACAAGAGCTAAACACAGAGTACCAAGAAGCGCTCACAAATCTCTCACAAGAAGAAAAATCCAAACTCCTCATGTCCTGGGCCAATGCCGTTGCAGAGGTTGGCGATGGTAAATGTGATTAAAAAATCAGAATGCGCTCAATTGGATCGATAATATCCTGTTGGAGCGAATGAAGTATTTGTGAATACTGCCGCTTCAGATGCAATCCATTTTTTATGTTCAGCATCACATTAGCGTCACACAGATATAACTAAGAGTAAAAAAGAAACCCCTTGTTACCAAGGGGTTTCTTTCAATTTATAGGGTGGAGAATACCGGAGTCGAACCGGTGACCTCTTGCATGCCATGCAAGCGCTCTAGCCAACTGAGCTAATTCCCCAGAGGGGGGCAAATATAGCAAAAATTACTCTCCCCAGATCTGGTCCTTACCATCTAACCAGCGCTTTACCTGATCGGTGGTCACAGACTTTGGTCTTTCGAGGGGGAATCCGAGGGCCCGATCCCAGCAAAGACTGGCCAATACGCCCAGGGCACGGCTCACCGCAAATAGAACAGTATAAAATTCATATTCGACCATGCCGTAATGTACCAGCAGGGCCCCACTATGTGCATCTACATTGGGCCAGGGATTTTTGATCTTACCCATACTGCCCAAAATGGGAGGCACTACTTCGTATATATTCCAAACTGTATTGACCAGTTTATCATTTTCCATATGCTTTTTGCCAAATTCCATTTGCGCGGTAAAGCGGGGGTCGGTCTTACGTAAGACGGCATGGCCGTACCCAGGAACCACCTTTCCACTACTGAGCGTTTTGCGAACATAATCGGCGATCTGATCCTTAGAAGGACTGTCGGTACCCAATTCAGCTTGCATCTCGTAGATCCATTTGATCACTTCCTGATTGGCTAACCCGTGCAATGGACCTGCAAGACCATTCATGCCTGCCGCGTAAGCCAGATAGGGATCACTTAAGGCCGAACCGACCAAATGAGTAGTATGCGCCGACACATTTCCACCTTCGTGGTCAGCGTGGATGGTCATATAGAGTCGCATCAATTCTTGAAAACTCTCATCTGGATAGCCGAGCATGTGTGCGAAATTTCCTGCCCAATCGAGCAGTCCATTCGGTTGAATATGGTCACTATTCTTGTATTTACGGCGATAGATATAGGCCGCTATGCGAGGCAATCGAGACAGCAATACCATACTATCGTCGAAAGCGGGGAGCCAGTAATCTTTTTTATTGATCCCCTCGGCATAGCGCTTTTGAAAATAGCTTTCTGTTTGCAACGCCATAACCCCCACTACGAACATGGTCATGGGATGAGTATGCAAGGGTAAAGCATCGATGGCTTCAAAAACATGAGAAGGCACATGGCTGCGCCGTTGTAAAATATTGGTCACATGATTGGCCTCTTCGTCGGTAGGAAGTTCGCCGATCAACATCAGATAAAACAATCCTTCGGGCAGGGGCTCTTGTCCACCGGGCGCCTTGGGTAATTTTTCTTGCAATTCAGGAATGGAGTACCCCCTGAAACGAATACCTTCTTGGGCATCAAGCAATGAAGTTTCAGTGACCAGCCCCGTCATACCTCGCATTCCCTGATACACCTGCGAGAGCTGCACCTCGCCGATCACTTTATTTCCGTGCTCCTTTAACAACTCTTTGATCTCGATGCTCAGTGAATCCGCTTTCGCTTTAAACCGGTCTTTAATTATGCCCATAGTAATTCATTTTTTGAATATGGTCGTTTTGGGTGACGCAAAATTAGGCCAAGCCCCACCCTATAACAAAAATTAAGCGACTTAGTTTTTACTTGGGCGTGTCCCGGTACATTTTAAGGGCAACGATCGAAAAGATCAGGTTGGGGAGCCAGGCGGCCAACAGGGGGGGCAGGTTGCCCTTGGTGGCAAAAACGGTCGAAAACCGGTCAGAGATGATAAAAACAGAGGCTATTATTATACCCAGGGCCAGGTGCATGCCACTGCCTCCCCGGGTCTTGCGCGTGGCGATCACCACGCCGATCAGGGTCAAGAGTAAGACACTAAATGCGCCCGATGTACGCCGATACTTTTCGACCCGCATGGCATTAAGCCCTTCGGTACCCCGCAACTCTTCGCGCCGAATAAAACGATCCAGCTCGGGAGTGGTCAACTTATCCTTCAAATAATCATCTCTTCTTAACTCTTGCGGCAGTACGTTGAGCGCAAGCAGCAGGGTATCGTAAGCGGTAACGCGCTCTCCCATGCTGTCGAGTCGGCGCTCGGTGGCACGATACAACTTCCATTTTTGAGAAAGGGTGTCCCAGACAATGTTTTCGGCCCGCAAATTATAGATCAACTGATCGTTCTTGATGCGCTCCAAAAAAAGTCCGCGGGCCGATTTGGAACTGGAATCGTAATCACGGATACCGATAAAGGTATTGCTGTCGGTACGCAAATAAAAACAAGTCGCACAATTACCATAGTACACATTCTTCGAAGGATCGTTGCGATCGAGATAGGTGGCCTGAAAGGTACTCCGCACAATATTGGCCTTGGGGATCCAATACCGATTCCCTACCCACCAAAGGGAGGCCAGCAACAATCCCCCGATCCAATACGGACGAAGCAGTCTTGTGTAGGGGGTTCCACTACTAAGGATGGCAATCACCTCGGACTGTGTGGCCATCTTGGAGGTAAAAAAAATAACGGCGATAAATACAAAGAGCGGAAACAGCAAACTCCAAATATGCGGGATAAACCCAATATAATACTGATCGAAGAGTTGGCGAGTGCTCAGCCCCGACTTGACAAAATCATCGGTCTTTTCGCTAATGTCAACGGCTACGGCCACAACGGTGAACAAAAGCATACAGAACAGAAAAGTGACCAGGAACTTCCTCAGTATGTACCAGTCGATCGTCCGCATGCATCAAAAATAGCTGAAAAAAAATGGAGGACCTGTTAAAATAGCGGCTTAGCAACGCTGCTGCAAGCGAGCGACCATGGTCGTTTTCCAACTTGCAAAATCACCCTTAACAATATGCAT
>JBIIHS010000038.1:0-10062 GCA_044235515.1 Chitinophagaceae bacterium
AACGTGTCAAATCGAAATGTATTTCGCTTGACTTACCTATAGTTTCACTCTCGTACGAGACGAGAAGTGAGTGCTATTGTTTCCAAACTTTCAAAGATCTTTTGACCGTTACCGGCCACCCGTTTTTTGGAACGGGAGTGCAAAGGTAAGGGCCATATAATTCCAACCAAATTTTTCAGCAATTATTTTCCAACAAGTGCTGACCAATACGGCATGAAAATCAATTTGTTTTCGAAAGAACTGGCTTCGTTTTTTTGAAGCGGACGGCAAAGATAGTGGAATTCACCATACTGGCAAATTTTATACTCATTTTGATTTGCCATCCTTTCAGTACCTCGATTTGTCTTCAGAGAACTTCCCGCTTTTTTTCAAGCGGGGACGCAAAGATAGGGGGTCTTACCAGACCAACAAGAAAAAAAACGTAAAAAATGCTGATAATCAACGAAACAAAGCCCAGATAAGGGTTTGAGCCCCTAAAAAAAATGAAGTCTTGCGCAGAAAGGGGCAAAAAGGAAGGCTTAAAAGGCAACCTCTACCAAAAAAAGGCCCTGCGCAGGTGCCGCAAAACTCGCTTGTGTACAATCCTTTGCATCGATAATGGCCTTGAATTCGTCGATCGAGAGGGTGCCCCTACCCACCTGTAACATAGTAGCCACCAGGGCCCTTACCATTCCTCTTAAAAAACGATTGGCCCGAACCCGGTAGGCTAATCCGTTTTTCTGTTCGATCCAGCGGCTTTCTAACAGGATACAGTCAAAGGTCTTGACCTGTGTGTTACGCTTAGAAAAAGAGGTAAAGTCTTTGCACTGCATCAGGATGTCGGCCGCTTGGTGTAAGGCACCGATATTGAGCGTATAGGGAAAGTACCAAGCACGATCTTCCAAAAAAGGATCCTTTTTGTTATAGATATAGTACTCGTACGTGCGGCAAATAGCATCAAAGCGGCAATGCGCATTATCCGCAACGGGCCTTACTGATCGTACAACAATATCACTTGGCAAGATCGCATTGATCTTATAGAGAAACTGAGGATGTAATGACTCCTCGAAATCAAAATGAAAAAAATTCTGCAAGGCATGCACCCCGGCATCCGTTCGCGAAGAACCCGTTAGTTGAACGGGCTGTCGTTGCAAGGTCTGAAAGGCCTTTTCCAGTTCTTGTTGAATGGTATTGGCATTCTCCTGCCATTGGAAACCGCTGTAGGCCGCTCCTCGATAGGCCAGCTCTAAAAAGTAACGACCCATTACTGAAACATCTCCTTAAAACGATCAGCCGTGACCGCATTACTAAATACAGTGGAGAGCGAAATATATTGGGAGCGATCAGCTGTTTGCGCCCAAGCCTCCAATAAAAAATCATACTTGACCTCGTCGGTCGTAAGCAACAAGGCAAACTCCCTTACCTGCGAAATGGTATAACACCGAGAGGCAATAAACTCTTTGAGCACCCCCAGCTTGGAGGTTTCCGATTTGGCGGCCTGCACCTTATTCAATCCTTCTTTGAATTCATTGTCGGTAAGAATCGATTTGCAATACGTAGGAATCGTCACAGTCGTATTAGCGACGGGCAATGGGGCTACTGGTGTATTCGTAATAGGCGGTGTGGCTATCGGCGCATTAGTGACAGGCGGAGTGGCTACTGGCGAATTCATGATGGGGGGTGTAGCAGAATCCACGGTGGGCTTGACGCGCTGATTCGTGGGGGCGGGTAACGGAGTTTCGATAAGCAGTGTACTATCTCCGGAGGCTTTTGCCAATAATTTTGAAAAATCATCTGTCCCGGTGGCGGCCATATCGGGTTTAGCAACATTGGTACGATCCACATACGTTACGCTGAGCTTTCGCCAATCGAGCAAGCCCCACCCTTTATCCCCATAGTTCTTGAGCAGATAACCCTGATCACTTCGATCGGTAGTTAGCGTATAGCGATAGCTAATATCCTTTTGTCTCGGAAAATCGATCACCAATTGTAAAACGCTATCCACTAGATTGGAAAGAATCAGGTAACCCGAAGCAGAGGAGCGAAGTGTTTGCTCCTTGTATTTAACGGTAAAGGATTGAGCTGGCTCTGTCTGCAGATAAACGAAATACGAAGACTGCGCCCTGGCATACAGGGAGAAAAAAAAGCAGAACGTTATCAATAAAAAGGTACGCATACAACGTAAAATATTACCAGCGACCACCCGCCCCACCGCCACCAAAACTACCACCACCAAATCCACCAAAGCCGCCGCCACTTCCTCCACCAAATCCGCCCCCTCCAAATCCACCTCCAAAACTACCGCCACCAAGCCAGGTGCCTCCGGTCCAACCGCCAAATCCTCCTCCCCTTCTTCCACCCCCAAAACCCCGGCCACCTCCAAACAAGGCTGATAAGATCAACAGCAGGATAACGATCACCACCGGAGGAATTGCTCTTCCGTCTGGTCGCTTGCGACGAGCGGGTGCTTTGTACTCGCCCGCTGCGGCTTTTTGCAAAGACAACACGGCCTGCTCCAAACCCCGATAGCGTTGGCCCTGTTTAAAATTATAGATGATATCATTTTCAACGATCGATTTGGCCACGACATCGGGAATAGCTCCTTCCATACCATAGCCCGTTGCAATATACGCCTCGCGGTTACCTGCATCGCCACCGGTTGAGATCAAGATCACGACACCGTTATTGAACTGTGCGCTGCCCACACCCCATTTTCTTCCCAGGGCCGTTGCAAATTCATTAGCAGAATAATCTTGAAAGCTCTCTACGATCACCACACAGATCTGCGTAGAGGTGCTGTCGTCGTAAGCAACCAAAATTCTCTCTAATTGATCGGCCTGGGCAGCGGTCAAAAACGATTTGTCACGGCTCAGGTCGTTGTACAAAACAGCGGGGGTAGGCCTATTGGGTATTACAGACTCAACTTGCGCAAAAAGTTGCATTGTCCCACAGAAGACCCATAATAGAAAAATGATCCTTTTCATTACTTTCCAAATAAGATCTCGTCGGACAATTCATTACGATCTTGATGTCTGTCGTATGGAAAATGCTGGTGCAAGGCATCCCCGATCGCTTCGATACAATTGACAAGTCCTTGCAGATAATCCTCTTTCTTGAACAACCCTGCCATCTCTTGCACCTTGTGCCCCCAATATGGAGCGCCAAGCTTTTCATAAATACCCTGATCGGCCCAGATCGCTAACTGGTGATCTTGTGTGGCCAGGTAGATCAATACGGCATTTCGTTGTGCGGTCTGCTGCATCCCCTGCTCAAAGAAGATCTCGGCAGCCCGGTCAGCAGCATCTACATAGCGGCAACGCTTTTCAAGAAAAATCCTGTTCTCCCCACTTGTTCGTTGTTCTGCCAAACGAATGGCTTGCAACAACTGAGATTGTTGGGCCTCATTGAGCAATGGTTTGCCAGATGTAAAAAAGGAGAACAAGGGAATTGCTTATTGAATATTGAAGTTGATATCGGGAGCTTTCTCTGCCCCCTTATCCGCCTCGTAATAGGCCTTTTCACTGAACCCGAACAGACCCGCCAAGAGATTACCCGGGAAACGCTTTACGCTCAGATTAAAGCTTTCAACGGCTTTATTATAATCTTGGCGTGCCACATTGATCCGATTCTCAGTTCCCTCGATCTGGGTTTGAAAATCCTGAAAAGCCTTGGTGGTCTTGAGATCTGGATATTGCTCAAAGGAAGCGATCAAACGACTAAAGGAACCCTGTAAATTGGCCTGCGCCTGTTGATAGGCTTGCAAGGTAGCAGGATCATTGATATCGATCTTTACTTGGGTGGCTGCCGCGCGAGCCTGCACGACCGAATTGAGGGTAGATTTTTCGAAGTTGGCAGAAGCCTCCACCGTCTTTATGACTGAACCATACAAATCGGTCCGACGTTGGTAATTTGTCTCTACATTACTCCATGCCTTCTTTACGCCTTGCTCACCGCTCACAAATCCGTTATAGGCATTGCAGCCCCAAAAGGCAAACAGCAAAAAGACACCCAATACCACCAATAACGAAATAGTTGATCCTTTCATAGGTTTTTAATTTGAATGATAAAATTACAGCAAAAATTACCAGCAGATACAAGAGAATATAAGCACGAAAAAATTTAACAAGTTGATTACCCTGTTACAGCGGCGATTCCCGGAAGGAGTTTTCCTTCGAAATACTCGAGCATAGCACCCCCGCCGGTAGAAACATAACTTACCTGGTCGGTTAGCTGAAACTGATTGATAGCCGCTACGGAATCGCCACCACCCACTAAAGAAAATGCGCCTTTCTGTGTGGCAGATGCAATGGCCCGAGCAACGGCTTGCGTGCCTTCCTGAAAAGCTGGCATCTCAAAAACGCCCATGGGGCCATTCCATAAAATAGTCTTGGCCGAGTTGATGACATCTGCAAATTGTACGCGGGCCAACGGACCGATATCGAGCCCCATCCAACCCGCTGGAATATCCGTACTGAGTGCGATCGCTGTATCGGCATCGGCCGCAAATCGATTCGCGATCACACTGTCCTCGGGCAAATGAATGCGTACGCCCTTCTTTGCCGCTTTATCCAACACTTCTAGGGCCAAAGAGAGGCGATCCGCTTCGCAAAGGGAGTTGCCAATATTTTTTCCAAGCGCCTTAAAAAAAGTATACGCCATTCCACCACCAATGATAACATCGGTAGCGCGTTCCAATAAATTCTCAATGATCAAAATCTTATCGCTCACTTTGGCACCGCCGATGATCGCTACAAAAGGAGTAGCGGCCTGATGCAATACTTTTTGTGCGCTGGCGACTTCGGCCTCCATTAACTTACCGAAGAGTCGCTTGTCGGCTGAAAACTGTGAGGCCATTACAGCGGTCGAAGCATGCGCTCTATGAGCGGTCCCAAAGGCATCATTGACCCAAACGGTTCCCAGACGGGCCAGCTTGGCAGCAAACTCAATATCTCCTTTTTCTTCTTCGGGATAAAAGCGAAGGTTCTCTAGCAGTAATACTTCGCCAGACCGTAGCGAAGCCGATAGCTCTTGGGCCTGTGCGCCAATACAATCATCAGCAAACTGAACCGAGATACCAGGCAGTAGGTTTCTCAAATGAGGAACCAGATGACGAAGCGAGTATTTGTCGGAAGGCCCTTCTTTTGGACGACCCAAGTGACTCATGAGAATAACGGACCCTCCCTGTTGTAGTATGCTGTTGATAGTGGGCAAAGCGGCACGCATGCGGGTATCATCCGTTATCTGCATTGCCTTATCCAACGGTACATTGAAATCGACCCGCACCAAGGCCTTTTGGCCCTTGAAAGAGAAAGAATCGAAAGAACTCATTGTGTCTTACTTGATGAGTTTGGCAAAGTAGCTTACCGTACGCACTAACTGGCTAACATAACTCATCTCGTTATCATACCAACTGACTGTTTTGACCAGTTGCTGATCACCTACGGTCATTACTTTTGTTTGGGTAGCATCAAAGAGCGATCCATAGTGAATTCCGATAATGTCGGTGCTCACCAATTCGTCTTCGGTATAGCCAAATGATTCATTTGAGGCGGCCTTCATGGCAGCATTGATCTGCTCTACACTTGTTTTTTTCTGCAGCACCGAAACTAATTCTGTCAAGGAGCCGGTAATGGTGGGTACGCGCTGAGCACCTCCATCAAGTTTACCCTTTAGCTGTGGCAGTACCAGACCGATGGCCTTGGCAGCACCCGTGCTGTTAGGAACAATATTGGCAGCTGCCGCACGAGCCCGACGCAGATCACCTTTAGGGTGCGGTGCATCGAGTGTGTTTTGATCGTTGGTATAAGCATGGATGGTGGTCATGATCCCTGTAATGATACCATACTGATCGTCGAGGACTTTCGCCATTGGCGCCAAACAATTGGTGGTACAAGAAGCGCAAGAGATGATCGTCTCCGATCCATCTAATATCGTATGATTGACATTGTAAACGACTGTCTTAAGATCGCCGGTGGCGGGCGCAGAGATCACCACTCGTTTAGCCCCTGCCGTGAGGTGTGCGGAAGCTTTATCCTTATCGGTGAAGAAGCCGGTACATTCCAACACGACATCGACCTGGTGTTGCCCCCAAGGAATTTGAGCGGGATCTTTTTGAGCATATATCTTGAGTGTATCTCCATTTACCACAATGGCATCTTCCGTTGCCCTGACCTCGGCATTGAAACGGCCTTGTGCACTATCGTATTTCAACAGATGAGCCAAAACAGCCGGGCTGGTCAGGTCATTGATCGCAACCACATCGATACCCTGCAAATTATAGATCTGACGAAATACCAGGCGGCCAATTCGACCAAACCCATTGATGGCAACTTTGATAGTACTCATAGGAGAATAATTTTGAGGCACAAAATTACTGGAATGGGCCCAAATGTGGGCATTAGTATTTGCTCCAAGGCCTTATTTGCAACCCGCTTTTTCCCCAAAAACATTTTGCCGAACAGGCGGCCCACCCTATCTTTGCCGTCCTTAAAACGGCCCGTTCGTCTAAGGGCTAGGACACCACCCTTTCACGGTGGTGATACGGGTTCGAATCCCGTACGGGCTACAAAGTCTTGCAGCGATGCTGCGAGGCTTTTTTTTTGGCTGATGCTAGCCCTTTTTATTTTGTGCAGTGGCCGATCAGTAAAGAGACGGGACAATAAATAAAGTTGATTTTTGTCAGTTTCATTTTTTTGAAAAAAAGTGCCCGTAAATTTGCAGTCCGAATAATAAAAAACTATGGATAACAATACTCCCAACAGCAAAACATCGTACAACGTAAATAGCGAGAGCAAATGCCCCTTCTCTGGAGGCAGCATCAAAAAAGGAGCCGGCAGCGGCACTTCGAATAGGGATTGGTGGCCGACACAACTCAAACTAAATATTCTGCGTCAGCATACCGCCGCCTCCAACCCAATGGGAGCTTCTTTCAATTACGCAAAAGAATTCAACAGTCTCGACCTAAAGGCCGTAAAGAAAGACATCATGGAATTGATGACGAGTTCTCAAGATTGGTGGCCGGCCGACTACGGTCACTACGGCCCTTTCTTTATCAGGATGGCCTGGCACAGTGCGGGCACGTACCGTATCGGCGATGGCCGTGGCGGTGCCGGTGCAGGTACACTACGTTTTGCTCCACTGAACAGCTGGCCCGACAATGCCAATCTTGATAAAGCGCGTATGCTACTCTGGCCAATCAAGAGGAAATATGGAAAGAAATTATCTTGGGCCGATCTGATGATATTAACGGGTAACTGCGCCCTTGAATCCATGGGATTCAAAACATTTGGATTTGCCGGTGGACGAGAAGATGTTTGGGAACCCGAAGAAGATGTATACTGGGGTTCTGAGAAAGAATGGCTGGGCGACAAACGCTATAGTGGTGACAGAGAGCTCGAAAATCCGCTGGCCGCTGTGCAAATGGGACTCATCTATGTAAATCCTGAAGGCCCCAATGGCAATCCTGATCCGATCGCATCGGCCCGCGATATCCGAGAAACATTCGGAAGAATGGCCATGAATGATGAAGAGACCGTAGCGCTTATCGCTGGCGGACATACATTTGGAAAAACGCATGGCGCGGCCGATCCTTCCAAATATGTGGGCCCCGAACCTGCTGCTGCCAGCATTGAGGAGCAAGCCACCGGTTGGAAAAACAGCTTCGGCACTGGCCACGGAGTCGACACCATTACAAGCGGACTCGAGGGAGCCTGGACCACCACGCCTATCAAATGGAGCAATAACTATTTTGAAAACCTGTTTGGATACGAATGGGAATTAACAAAAAGTCCTGCAGGCGCCCATCAGTGGAAACCCAAAGGAACGGGCGGAGCAGGAACGGTTCCGGATGCACACGATCCTGCCAAGCGACATGCCCCCATGATGCTAACGACCGATTTGGCCCTACGCTACGATCCGCTGTATGGCCCGATCTCAAAACGATTCTATGAAAATCCCGAGCAATTTGCCGATGCCTTTGCCAGAGCCTGGTTTAAATTAACTCACCGGGATATGGGTCCTCGTGCCCGTTACCTAGGTGCCGATGTACCAAAAGAAGAACTCATCTGGCAAGACCCTGTACCTGCTGTGGATCACGAATTGATCGATGCAAAGGATATTATAGAATTGAAAAAAGAAATCTTGCATTCAGGAAAGTCTGTGGCCGCGTTGGTATCCACGGCCTGGGCTTCGGCCTCTACGTTCAGAGGATCCGATAAACGGGGAGGTGCCAATGGAGCACGCTTGCGGTTGGCTCCACAAAAATATTGGGAAGTTAATAATCCTGCCCAGCTCAGTGAAGTACTCTCCACACTCGAAAAAATCCAAGATCAATTTAATAGTAAGCAAAAAGGATCCAAAAAAGTTTCACTAGCGGACTTGATCGTGTTGGGCGGCTGCACAGCCATTGAAAAAGCCGCGGCAGATGCTGGACATCCCACCACGGTTCCATTTAGCCCAGGACGCACTGATGCATCCGAATCACAAACTGATGTCGCTTCTTTTGCAGTATTAGAGCCCGTGGCGGACGGTTTTAGGAATTATAAAAAGAAAGGACAGCAGGCGCATGCTGAGGACTTATTGATTGACAAAGCCCAATTGCTGACCTTGACAGCTCCTGAGATGACCGTACTGGTAGGTGGGATGCGATCTCTGGGCGCTACGTACAACGGCTCGAATTGTGGCGTCTTGACCAAAAGACCACAAACCCTTACCAACGACTTCTTCGTATCCCTACTCGATATCAATACCACGTGGAAGAAATCAGAACAGGACGGGTCTCTGTATGAGGGGATTGAACTTCGTAGCGGAAAACTTCTTTGGACCGCTAGTCGTGTCGATTTGATCTTTGGCTCTCACTCCGAGTTGCGTGCATTGGCAGAAGTGTATGCATGTGAGGATGGTCAACAGAAATTTGTAGATGATTTTGTAGCGGCATGGAATAAGGTTATGAACCTCGATCGCTTCGACTTGATCAGCTAATCGTCGGCTGATCATTAACAGAGGCGCACTGGCCATCATCATCGCTGTCTTGTTTAGCGGAGAGTAATTTCCCTGCTAAACATCAAGTTATGGCCGCACCCGAAGTAATTTTACCCGGAGAAGAACTTAGCGTACTGCTCTCCGAAAAAGGGAATACCTGTATTTCGATCATTGTACCGCTGGTCATGTATGGCCCAGAGAGGGAGCAGAACAAGCGCCTTATTGATAGGTCCATTCAACGCGCAAAGGAATGGTGGGATCAACTGAAACCCGATCGATCTGCTGATGGGTGGATCTCTCGACTTTTACATTTAAAGGAACAGCTCGATCCGATACATCCTCCGCAAAGCATTGGCTTTTTCTTATCCGAGAATCTGCAACGAGTCATTGCCTTTCCTTTTATTACCAAAGAGAAGATCGTAATTGGCAATAGCTTCGAGGTGAGAGACCTTTTAAAAAAGATGCAGTATGAACAGCCCTACCTTTTACTAACACTCAGCTTGCAAAAAGCACAACTCTTTCAGGGCCAGTTCACGCGGCTAACGCCCTTTACACAAACAGGCCTTTCTGGTGTTTTTAAAGAAGCTTTTGAATATGCCCGTCCGGCCAGAAGCACCTCTTATGCCGGGCAGGCGCATGTTAAAAGCTTCGAAAAAGAGAAACAAGATATGATCATAGAACGAGCTGCGCATCATTTTAAAGCGGTGGACGAGGTGGTAAGGAAATATCATACTCAACCAACCCCGCTGGTGGTCATGGCCGATCAAAAGTTACTCTCTTTATACAAAGGATTATGCTCACTTTCTAAAGAACAGTTGATCTGGATAGAAAAAGATCCTTCGCATCTACGCCCCGATCAACTTAGTGCTCACTGCTGGCCAAGGATCCATACACATTTTGAAACGAAGATCAGCAACCAGATAGCAAAATTCAACGAAGCCGTTGGTAGAAGACAAACAAGAGAGGGCTTGCAAGCTTGCTGGCGCGCGGCACAAGAGGGTAATTGTCTGATGCTATTAGTAGATGAATCTTTCCATGCGCCAGGATTTATTATCGAAAGCGAGCCCTCCCATCTGTTTCGAAAACCACCCGTAGAAGACCATC
>JBIIHS010000204.1:0-3039 GCA_044235515.1 Chitinophagaceae bacterium
GGTAACGCTCGTCAGCGGATCTTGGGTAACCGGTTCCACTACGGTTAGCGGTTTGGTACGCGCGGCCATGATCCCTCGCATATTGGGGATACGGGCTTCGGCCATTCCCTTTTGTGCGCTGACCACTACCGGAAAGTTTACCTCGCATACTTCTTCGCCGCCTTCGATCTCTCGGGTTACGATCGCTTTTGCATCGGCAATATCGAGTTTGGTCGCTAAGCTAATGTAGGGTAGGTCGTTGATTCCGGCAATCAAGCCGCCCAGCGACGATCCATTGAAATCGATGGTCTCCTTACCGGTCAATACCAGATCGTAACCACCCTTGGCGATCAGTTGTGCAAGTTGAAAGGCCACCTGAAAGCTATCGGCTCCGTCCAGGTTAATTCGGAAGGCTTCATCTCCTCCCAAGGCCAGGGCCTTTCTGATAATGGGGTCGGCATCGGCCACTCCAACCGTTGCCAGGTGTAATACGGTGTCGGGTTTAGATTCCTTGATCTCAATGGCTCGGACCAGGGCATACCACTCGTCGTAGGGATTGATGATCCATTGTACCCCGGCGGTATCGAATTTCGTGTTGTTATCGGTGAAAGCTATTTTTGCTGTCGTATCCGGTGTTTTGCTGATGCAGACCAGAATTTTCATAGTGGCGTAATTGTGCGTTTATTAGTTGTCTATGCAACTATGCAAAGATAAGCCATGCCGGATAAAACTGGTTTTTCCTGTTCTCTTTTTTGAGTTGTTTAAATTGTGTAATGGCCATGTCCAGAATCGATAAACTACAGACTTTTTTGAAGGAGACGCCTACGGATTCTTTTTTGCAGCATGCCTTGGCCTTGGAGTACCAAAAGGTCGGAGACATTGATAAGGCAAGGTCGCTGTTTGAAAAATTATTGGCCGAAAATCCGGGTTATGTGGGCAGTTACTATCATCTTGCAAAATTGCTCGAGGCCGAAGAGCAGGTCGAAGCGGCCCTTGCTGTATACGAAAAGGGGATGGAGCAGGCCAAGAGGCAGCAAGACAACCACGCTTATAATGAGCTGCGAAGTGCCTGGGAAGAACTTAGCTATTGATCTATGAAGCCACGCTTTGATATATTGACCGCGCTACAGCAATGCGCTCCCATTCATTCCACCGATCGCTTTATTGTTGCGATCAGCGGGGGGGTGGATTCTGTGGTGTTGGCTACCTTATGTAAGGAGGCTTCGCTACCTATAGAACTGGCTCATTGTAATTTTCAACTGCGAGGAGCAGAGAGTGACCGCGATGAGGCCCTTGTCAGCGCATTGGCTGCCAATTGGAAGGTCCCCTTGCATGTCAATAAAGTCGATCTGGCAGCCTTGGCCGCCGCCCAAAAGTCTTCCATTCAAGAAGCAGCACGCGCCTATCGTTACGAGTGGTTCGATCAACTGGCCAATCGACCTGCCGTGGAATCTTCTTTCGAATCAGCAGGATCTAATTCTCCTACTTGGATCTTGACTGCGCATCATGCCGATGACAATGCCGAAACAGTGGCTATGCATTTTTTCAGGGGTACCGGTCTGGCCGGTTTGAAAGGGATCCCGCCCCGACAGGGTAAGATATTGCGCCCCCTTCTTTCTCTTTGGAGAAAAGATATTTTGCAATTAGGGGCCGAGAGGCAAGTTCGATTTGCGGAAGATTCCTCGAATACCAGTGAAAAGTATACGCGGAATTATTTTCGACATAGCATTTTGCCGGCCGTGGAAAAAGTTTTTCCTACCGTCAAAGAAAATCTGGTAGCCTCCATTGAGCGATTTACGGAAATTGAATCCCTTTACCGACTCGGGGTAGATCGTTTACGAAAGTCTTTGCTGATCAAAAAAGGAAAGGAATATAAGATCGCTCTCAGCACCTTGCAGCCATACCAGGGTCGGGCCTTATTATTTGAGTTATTTTCTTCCTATGGATTTTCGGTGGGTCAACTTACCGAGATCCAGAAACTCCTACAGGCAAGCAGCGGAGCTCAGTTGGTAGCGGCAACCGGAACGTATCGTTTGATCAGGGATCGAAATTCTCTTTTGCTTGGGCCCATCGAAGCCACTGCATCGGGGGTGCATACCATCGAAACGGTTCCATCCAACATTTCTTTCAGCCGGGGGAGCTTAGCATTTACGAACTTCTTATACCAGGAGCAAAAGATCCCAACCGCCAACACGGTTGCCTGGCTTGATGCAAAACAGATCGGTTTTCCCATACTGCTTCGTCCTTGGAGAGCGGGCGATTATTTTTATCCCTTGGGAATGCGAAAAAAGAAAAAACTCTCTCGTTTTTTTATCGACGAAAAGTGTTCTCTTTCTGAAAAGGAAAATGTCTGGGTATTGGAGTCGAAAGGAAAGATCATTTGGGTTATCGGCATGCGCATAGATGATCGTTTCAAGATCAGTCCGAAGACCCGTAAGGTTCTATCGATAGAATTTACCGCTGTAGATTAGAATTCCCCTTTGACCTTTACTATAAACTGTTGCCAGGGTTGATAATCAGTTTGTAGCCACCAGCAGATCAGACAAGTAAGTACTACACCAGCGATGGCACCACTGATGTGCGCACTGTGGTTGATTTGGTCTCCTCCTCGTTTTCCAAGCCAGGCCGAGAGCAACAAATAAAGCGGACCAAAAATATAGCCGGGTATAATGGGTGGTATCAGAAAAAGTCCAATCTTGGCCGTTGGATTAAATAGGATACCCACAAATACAATGGCACTCACGGCCCCGGATGCGCCCAAACTTCTGTAATACCGATTCTCTCTTTCTTGCCAGAACGTTGGAACTAGCGATAGGAAAAGTGCCGACAGATATAGCAGTGCGTAAAACAGTTTTCCTTGTTCTCCAAAAAGTATATCGCTTTGAAAAGCGGATTCGACCATTTTTCCGAATAAAAAAAGCGATAGCATATTGAATAAGAGATGCTCCCAATCTGCATGAATTAGCCCACAAGTAAAAAAACGATACCATTGTTGTCTTCGGTTAATGGTCACCGGGTCGAATATGAACTGATCGATCACAGTAGGTTTTCCAAAAGCGC
>JBIIHS010000205.1:0-3029 GCA_044235515.1 Chitinophagaceae bacterium
CGCCCGATAGCTTGACAAATAAGTAGGGCGGGCGAAACAATTCCATGAACTTATCGAGTTCGGGACCTTCTAGTTGCGTCAACCGTCGCACGAGCGCTTTATTAAAACGATAATCGATAAATTTCTCTTGTTCTTCTAACAAGAGTCGTTGTTGAAACGAGAGCATACTTTGATTGCGACGGAAACGAAAAATATTGATGATCTCGTCAAGATCAAATCCTACGCCGGCCCCTGACGATGGCGTAACGAGGCGCAGTCCGGGCTTTCGATAATTGAATACCTTGGCATAATCTTGTCGATTGCGGATCGAATCGAGCTTATAATTTTTCGGAAACACTTTTACCTCTCGTAGAACGGGTACGCTTACCTGCAGCGAAATATCAAATTGCATCGGGTTGCCGATCTTGATGACGGGAAATTTAATGGTGGGCTTATTAAGATAGCTGAACCAGATAGAATCTTTTTCGGTAACGCGTATTTCATACGATCCTTCGGCATTGGTTGTGGTACCATAGCCCGATGTAGATAGCACACTAACGGCTTCGAGCGGATAATTTCGCGAACTATCATATACCACGCCTCGTATAACATATGTTTGTGATCGAGCCGTCAATGAAGAAAACAGCAACCCCAGCAGCAGCCCAAACAGCAAGAAACGATATGAGAGACTCAGCGACAAATTAATTCTTCTATTACACGAGGATAATGTTGATGCTCCAGCGCATGGATTCGTGCAGCCAGCGTATCGGCCGTATCATTGGGCAATACGGGGCAATCCGCTTGAAAAACGGTAGCGCCATGGTCGTATTCTTCATCTACATAGTGAATGGTGATACCACTTTCGGAAACTTTTGCGGCGAGCACCGCTTCGTGCACACGGTTTCCATACATGCCCTTTCCGCCAAAAGCCGGCAGCAGTGCCGGATGAATATTTACCATGTGCCCTTTATAGTGACGAAGCAGTGTGTCTGGAATTTTCCATAAAAACCCAGCGAGTATGATCCAATCGATCTTTTTTTCTTGCAGTAAAGTAACATATCCATCTCCCTTAAAAAATTGTTCCCGCTCCATGAGCAGCGTGTCGATATGGTGGTCGGCGGCGATAGAGAGCACACCAGCCTGCGGTTTATTACTTACGATCAAAGCCACTTGCACTGTAGTATGACCCGCGAATCGCTCGATGATGCGAGCGGCATTGGTGCCGGTACCGGAAGCAAAAATGGCGATACGTTTCATAGTCATCCGTGTTACTACGTTTGATCAGATCTGCAACAACATACATAAGCGCCCATGTCCGTTAGCGCAAAAATCGTAGCTTCTCTCCCAGTTTGCGAATGTAATTCCGGAAAAACGTAAACTGACCAAAGGGAATACTCACGATCAACACCATCAAGGGCCAAAGCAAAGTCATTAGTATAATGTAGACCACAGCCCAAAGCCAGTCTTGCTGAATGGCCAAACCATTCATGATCTTTTTTCCCAGCCAGCCGGTGGCGCTGCCTCCAATGGCAAAGGTGCAAAGGATCAGCACCAGTCTGAATCCGCTTACTTTCCATTTTTCTTGCAATCTGCTGAACATTGTTGGGCGGTTTTTAGTAGAGAAGTTGCAAAATTCAACAAAAAAAGGGGCATTGCTGCGAAAACGGTCGCTTATTTGAATTTTGATATTACAATTGACCTCAATATGACAATTGAAAAGCAGCCTTGGTTTACCTCACAGATTGCTTTCTTTCTTCCGCTTATTACATAGTAAAAAAAAAGTAAAATTTCATGCTATTTGGAACGGGGCTTGGCGTAACTTTGCGCCTAATTAAGAGCTATTTATCCACATTCCATATCAACTGCGAATATGATGTCCCAAAAAGCTGCCTTAAAACATCTGACCGCTTTCCTCTTTTCCCTTCTGATTTTATCTGTTTCAATTAGTAGCGCGCAAGACGCTGCCGCGGGAAAAGCTGTCTTTATGAGCAAGTGTGCCTCTTGTCACAATGTGCTCAAAAAAGCAACCGGACCTGCACTGGCCGGATTGGAGGAGCGTCACAAGTGGGCCGATCACAAAGAATTACTGGCCTGGATCAATAATCCTGCCGCTTATATGGCTAAGGATCCCTATACCCAGGGACTTAAGGCTGAGTATGGTTCTATGATGACCGCCTTTCCGGATGTAACCCTCCAAGACGTGGGTAATTTGGTCGCTTACATAAATGAGGCGGCAAAACCAGCGCCGGCTGCTGCTGCTGGGACGGGAGAGGCCTCTCAAGGTGGTGATAATCAAAACTCTGTGTTGTTTGGAATCATTTCACTTCTGTTAGGTGTTATTGCCTTGATTTTGATGCAGGTCAACAGCAACCTGAAGAAACTCTCCGATCAGTCTGAGGGGGTGGTGCTTCCCGAGGGAATTCCCTTCTGGCGCAATAAGACCAACATCGCCATTTTATCGATTGTCTTTTTTGTTTTTGGGGGATATATGGTCGCAAAAGGTGCCATCGGGCTGGGTCGTCAAAAGGACTATCAGCCGGTGCAACCGATTTATTATTCACACAAAGTACACGCCGGCATCAACCAGATCAACTGTCTGTATTGCCATGGTAGCGCAGAGCAAAGCAAACATGCTGCCATTCCCTCTGTAAATACCTGTATGAATTGTCACAAAGCCATTCAGGCCTATGAAAAAGGGCCTAAGTTATTTGATGAGGATGGCAATGAAATTGATGGTACGGCCGAGATCCAGAAGCTGTATGAGTTTGCCGGATTCGACCCTAATAATCCTAACAAGTGGGACCCCTCTATGGCCAAGCCGATCGAGTGGATCAAGATCCACAACCTGCCTGACCACGTTTATTTCAGCCACGCTCAGCACGTGACCGCTGGCAAGGTTCAGTGTCAGAGTTGTCATGGTGAGATACAGGCCATGGACGAGGTAAAACAAGTCTCCGACCTGAGCATGGGATGGTGTATCAACTGTCACCGCGAAACCAAGGTGCAATTCAACTATGATAGCACCAAAGGCAATAAATTCTATAGCATCT
>JBIIHS010000039.1:0-9976 GCA_044235515.1 Chitinophagaceae bacterium
GGCTGCCGATATTATCGGTGCCATGAGTTTAGAGGCGCTGACTGGTACCAAGACGCCCTTTGATCTTCGCTTACATGCCCTTCGTCCTTTTTCCGGTAACCAATTAGTGGCGCAGCGGCTGCGGATTTTACTCAATGATTCGGCTATCATGGCCAGTCATGTAGATTGTGGTCGCGTGCAAGATCCCTATTCTCTTCGCTGCATGCCTCAGGTACACGGTGCTTCTCGAAACAGCTGGCTCCATTTGAGTGAGCTGACCCAAATTGAGTTGAATGCCGTAACCGATAATCCCATTTTACTAGAGGGAGGAGAGGCCATTAGCGGAGGAAATTTTCATGGACAGCCCCTAGCGCTACCTTTGGATTATGCCTGTGTGGCTGCCGCCGAGCTGGGTAATATTAGTGACCGGCGTTGTTATTTACTGTTGGAGGGAAAATGGGGTCTTCCTGTGTTATTGATGCAAAATGTTGGCTTGAACAGTGGCTACATGATACCGCAGTACACTACAGCTGCCCTAGTGACAGAGAATAAGACGCTCTGTTTTCCGGCCAGTGCCGATAGCATCCCTACTTCTCTTGGCCAAGAAGACCATGTGTCGATGGGAAGTATCAGCGGACGAAAAGTCAATCAGATCATTGATAACCTTGAATATATTTTGGCCATCGAATTACTTTCTGCCGCCCAGGCTATTGAGTTCAGAAGGCCTTTGAAAAGTTCTGCATTATTAGAGTTCGCACATTCTTTTTTGAGAGGCCACGTATCCTTCGCCAATGAGGATCGGATTTTTGCAGTAGATGTAGAAAAAGCAGCCGGTCTTCTTCGTTCATTTGATTTTGTCAATTCGGTCAGCCAATTTGCAAAGGAGCAAGGATTGGCACTGAATAAGGGATACGAGCAATTTGAACTATAAGATTCGGAATTCAGAAAGTTATAGCGCCCTAGCTGAATCTAGCGCCAACTCGATCATGGGTAACAAAGCCTTTTCTCTTTGCTCTGGGCTTAACTTCTCTTTCGCTAGAATCAGATCAGAGACGGTTAGTAGGCAAGCGGCATTTTTTTGCAAGTGTTTTGCATTGGCAAAAAGGGCAAAGGACTCCATCTCAACCCCCAGGCAATTATGTTGCATGGCTAAGGGTGAAAATCCCTTTTGGTTAGAATAAAATACATCACTAGAGTGAATGGCTCCTCGATGCAGGTCCCTCTTTTTTTGGGCGGCTACCTCATTGATCATGTCAAATGCTTTTCCCTGGTGATCCATAACCGAACCTTCCATGCCCCAGGCGGTAAGGGCAAAACTAGATTCACTAACTGCCTGTCTTACATTGATCAGATCGAACAGTTTCAAATTGGTGTCGTAGGCGCCACAGGTGCCGATTCTGATAATGGTATCGACCCGGTATTCGGTATACAGCTCGTAAGAATATATCCCAATGGAGGGACAACCCATTCCACTGGCCCCCACAGAAATGGATTTGCCTTGAAAAGAGCCGGTAAAAAAAAGACAGTTACGGGTTTCGCTGACCAATCTCGTATCGGTCAAAAAATGGCTGGCAATATACTTTGCGCGCAGAGGATCTCCCGGCATTAAAACGATGGGGGCAATGTCTCCGGGGGTGGCACTAATGTGTATACTCATATAGAAAACTTCTTCAACAAGATATGTATTTTTGCTTTTTGGTAAAAAATAAACGCATGATAGCTGTTCAGGAAAAAAACATGATCCCTTTTAAGACGCCTACCGGCTCAACCCTCCTTTGTAAGGGATGGGTGCAGGAAGCGGCCCTTAGGATGTTGCTCAATAATTTGGATCCATCGGTAGCAGAGAGGCCCGAAGAGTTGATCGTGTATGGAGGAAGAGGCAAGGCTGCCCGCAACCAAGAGGCGCTTGAAAATATTATTCGTTCCTTACTGATATTGGAAAATGATGAGTCGCTGCTGATCCAAAGCGGCAAACCCGTTGCTATTTTAAAGACGAATCCGGATGCGCCCCGTGTGCTATTGAGCAATTCGCAGCTGGTTCCCCATTGGGCTAATTGGAAGCATTTTGATGAGCTCGAAAAAAAAGGGCTGATGATGTATGGGCAAATGACCGCTGGTAGTTGGATCTATATCGGTTCGCAGGGTATCGTACAAGGTACTTACGAGACCTATGCTTCGGCCGCAGACAAACATTTTGGGGGAACGTTAAAGGGGACCCTCAATGTAACTGCCGGTTTGGGCGGAATGGGAGGGGCACAACCCTTGGCTATTACCATGAACGAGGGGGTGGCCCTGGTGGCCGAGGTAGAGGAGTGGCGTATCGATAAGCGATTAGAGACAAAATACCTGGACGAAAAATGTACGGATATCGACCAAGCTATCAACAAGGCCTTGGAGTATAAAAAATTGGGAATGGCGCGCAGTATCGGTGTGCATTGTAATGCCATTGAGCTGTTAGAAAGATTGTTGCAACGAAATATTATACCTGATACCTTGACCGATCAAACCAGTGCCCACGACCCATTGATCGGTTATTGGCCTCATCAGACTTCTTTGCAAGAGGCGATTATGCTACGGGAAAAAGATCCCGATGCCTACACGGCAATGGCCTACCATTCGATGTATCATCATGTTTCATTGATGGTTCAATTAATGAAAAAAGGGGCTATTACATTCGATTATGGAAATAATATCAGGGCGCGTGCCAAGGAGTACCAGCAACAATTTTTACCCAATGACTCAGTAGATTGTTTTGCCTTTCCGGGGTTTGTTCCGGCCTATATACGTCCGCTTTTTTGCGAGGGGAAAGGACCCTTTCGCTGGGCGGCGCTAAGTGGAGACCCAGATGATATTGCGGTAACCGACGAGTTGATCCTTTCTCTTTTTCCTGCTAACAAGGGATTGGTTCGCTGGATGAAAATGGCTCGAGAAAAGATCGCTTTTCAAGGCCTTCCTGCGCGTATTTGTTGGTTGGGACAAGGCGAAAGAGAAAAGGCAGGCTTGGCATTCAATGAGCTGGTCAAAACCGGAAAGGTAAAAGCTCCCATCGTTATTGGAAGGGACCATTTAGACACGGGTAGCGTGGCTAGTCCCAATCGCGAAACGGAGGCCATGCTCGATGGTAGCGATGCGGTAGCGGACTGGCCTATTTTAAATGCATTGGTCAATACGGCCGGTGGTGCCAGTTGGGTCAGTCTTCATCATGGAGGGGGTGTGGGCATGGGATACAGTATTCATTCCGGTATGGTCATAGTGGCTGATGGTACCGATGAAGCGGCAAAGCGTCTTTCGAGAGTCTTACGAAATGATCCGGGTATGGGAGTCATTCGACACGCTGACGCCGGGTATGATATTGCAAAGAGAGTGGCGAAGGAAAAGGGACTCGATCTGCTGGATAAACTAAAATGATCAGTTGGGCAACTCAGTGGGGTCTTGATTTGGCCGGGCGTAGGAATATCTTTTTAATAGTGAGGGTTTATAATAGCCGTCTATTCCCAGAGAGGAGAGACTCCCCACTTTTTCAAGGTCCACAAAGCCATCAGGCTGAATGGCTACTATAGGCACATAGATATCCTTGATGGCTCCCACCACTAAATAAGTATCATTTTGTTTTAGGCGAATAATTTCTTGTAAGTCCAATGCATAGCGCACCTGGCTCTCTTTTACGTAAGGGGCCTTGGTGTCTTGCGTCCAAAGCGGAGTCAGACCCGTTTTATCAAATTCACTTTCTTCTTTTTTGTACTTGGCGCTGGTCTGATGTGCTTTGTCCAAAAATTCTGAGTGTACGTGATTGATAGTGTAGGTTTTGGTCTCCTCTATGTTGGCCAGTGTATGAGGGGAGGCCTCTCGGGGTCGGTTGATAAATCCGATCAACGCCGGATCAGCCCCCAAATGAACGATATTGCTGAAAATGGCAAGATTTGCATTGTTGTTGGAGTCTACCGTTCCAATCAGACTAACGGATTTGAAGCCGCTTATTGAGTTGATAAAGTTGCCTCTGTAGAATCTGTCCCAGCTTTTAACGTCTTGGAGGGTAAAATGCCTCATATATTTTGTTTAACAAGGATCTTCTTAAAAGGTTAAACAATTAACCAGTATTTTTACAAGATGCAATGGCTCTCTGTCAATCAGGTAGTTACGTCTAATCACGAAAGGCCCTTTTCAGAGGGTATCAGCTTTTCCATGCAACGCAGCGAACGGTTGGGTATTGCCGGAGAAACAGGTGCCGGTAAGTCCTCTTTACTAAAAATGGTCGCAGGACTTTTACAGCCCGCTGAGGGCAACATTATTTTTGAAGACAAGAGGGTGGAGGGGCCTGAAGAAAAGCTATTACCCGGTCATCGTCATATCGCTTACCTCAGTCAACATTTTGAGTTACTCAATCACTATCGCGTAGAGGAGTATTTAGCCTTAAGTAATATTTTAGAACCTGACGAAGCATTATCCCTTTTTTCTTTATGTGGCATTGATCATGTACTCAAGCGAAAGACCAGCCAGTTGTCCGGCGGGGAGCGTCAGCGGGTGGCCTTGGCCAATGCCCTGGTCAAAAGACCTCGCCTTCTTTTATTGGATGAGCCCTTTTCTAATCTGGATTTTGCCCAAAAAGAGAATATCAAAAAATTGTTGACCACCATTGAGCGATCCTTGTCTGTTTCCAGCTTGATCGTTTCTCACGATGCGGCCGATCTGCTCTCTTGGGCCGATAGGATCTTGTTAATCCAAAATGGCCAGATCGTACAGCAAGGTAGCCCTTCACAATTGTATTTGCATCCGCTTAATTCGTATTGTGCAGGATTATTAGGCCCCTATATGTCCTTGTCCGTAGAGTGGCTGACACCCATGGCTGGCACAGCAGCTCGGCCTACAAATTCGAAAATTGTCTTTGCCAGGCCGGAACAATTTATGCTTGACAATCAAGAAAATAATTCCAATTCATTTTTAGCCACGGTCGAGGCGGTCTATTTTCTGGGTCCTTTCTCGTTGGTGGAAGTGGTTTGCAGGGGAGAAAGGATCAAGGTAAGCGTCCCTGTTGCCCACTTTGAAATAGGGCAGCAGGTGTACCTCTCGCTTCGGGAATGGGTCTGGTAAATCTTCCCACAATTTTAGCAGTTCTATGTGAATAACTGAAAAGAGAGACCTGGTGCATTCTGCTGTTTTCCCGTTAAATTCGCAGCGGTCTTTTTCCTTTTAAAATCGATTCATTGTGAGATTAAAGAGCTTAGAAATCAAGGGGTTCAAGAGTTTTGCTGATAAAACCATCATCAATTTCGACGATAATATTACCGGCATCGTAGGTCCTAACGGATGCGGAAAATCAAACATTGTAGATAGTATACGTTGGGTGATCGGAGAGCAAAAGATAAGTCAGCTGAGAAGTGAGAATCTAGACAGTCTGGTCTTTAATGGTTCCAAGACGCGTAGTGCAAGCGGCTTGGCCGAAGTAAGTTTGACTTTTGAGAACACGCGCAATTTGCTACCTACCGATTTTAACGTGGTAACGGTCACCAGAAAATTTTATAAGAACGGCGAGAGTGAGTATCGTCTCAACGATGTGCAGTGTCGTTTAAAGGACATTCAGAATCTTTTTCTTGATACAGGTATTAGCACCGATAGTTATGCCATTATTGCCTTGGATATGGTCGATGACCTGATCAAGGACAAGGACAATAGCCGACGCAAGATGCTCGAGCAGGCCGCGGGTATATCGATCTATAAAACAAGAAAGAAAGAGGCTAAATCGAAGCTGGAGGCCACCGAGCAAGATTTGGCCCGTATCGAGGATTTGCTCTTTGAGATCAATAACCAATTGAAATCGCTAGAGAGTCAGGCAAAAAAAGCAGAGAAGTATCAAGAGATAAAAAAAGAATACAGAGAGGTCAGTATCGAATTGGCCAAGGCCTCTTTGGAGGGATTCAATCTCTCCTATAGCGATCTGACGGAACAACAAGAAAAAGAGAGCAATCGTAAAGTAGAGATTGAGGCGGCCATCGCGGTGCAAGAGGCAGCTCTTGAAACAGAGAAGCTGGTTTTTGTAGAAAAGGAAAAAGCCTTGCAGCGCATGCAGCAGGCCTTTAATGAGTTGCAACAATCGGTCCGCGTAAAAGAGAATGATAAGAATCTGGCTACGCAGCGATTGGAATATCTTTCTGAAAAGCAAGAGTCGCTCAATGTCTTTCTGACCAAGGCAGAAGGACAACTGCAAGGAATTGTAGAAAGCATTGCCTTTACAACGGGGCAAATAGCGGAAGAAGAAAAAGCACTGAAGTCACTAGAGCAAGAGCTTGGTCAGCTACAATCGAATATGGAGCAGACCCGGTTGCAAATGGAACAGAAGCGGGCGGCCTTGGATACGCTTCGTCAGCAGTATCAGCAGACCCAGCGGCAACAATTCGATGCCGAAAAGAGAGTAGCCGTGGCCGATACATCTGTTCAAAATTTGCAACGTACTCTTCAGCAGCTCGAGACCGAGCGCACACAGCGAGCGGCCTTGCTGGAGCAATTAGCCACAGAGCGTTCACAAAAAGAGAGTACTCTTGCCGAGCGAAAGGTAGACCTGGAGCAATTGCAGCAACATCAAGATCAAACAAAAGAGCAGATCCTGCAAACGCAAGCCATACTCGATGAACTCAGAAACGAGCTGGCCGAAGAAAGTAGAAAGCTCGATGCTAAAAAGAATGAATTCGCTTTGCTAAAGAGCATGATCGACTCTATGGAGGGGTATCCCGATTCGGTCAAGTTCTTGCATAACAACAAAGAATGGCGAACGCAAGTGCCCATTCTCTCCGATGTGCTTTACGTAAAGGAAGAATACCGCAAAGCGTTGGAAAATGTGCTCGAGCCTTATCTCAGCTACTACGTGGTTGCGGATTTGCAAGAGGGACTTGACGCGGTTCATTTGTTGGACAAACATCAAAAGGGGAAAGCAAATTTCTTTTTGCTTGACCAGGTCAATGCGCATGGACAGGGTGCTAGCTCCCATCAACTCACTGGTGCTATCAGTGCTTTGAGTGTAGTGGAAGTAGAGGAGCCCTACCGCAAATTAGCAGAGCAATTACTGGGTAATGTTTTTATTGCTGATAGCGAGGAAGCCCTTAGTAATAGCAATGGGTTTGTAGTCATCGAAAAACAGGGTCGTTACGTTAAAGGCAAATTTTCCCTTACCGGTGGTAGTGTGGGTCTCTTCGAGGGAAACAAGATAGGACGGGCAAAAAATCTGGAAAAGCTACAGCTTGCGATTGACCAACAGCAAGCGATAGTCGATGCGCTGCGGTCCACCATTCAAACCCGTCACAACGAAGTGATCGCCTTTAACGAAGACCTTCGAGAAGTGGCCTTGCGGCAGGCTGAAAAGGAGATTCAGCAACTTTCGAATGAATTGTTCGCTATTCAAAATAAGGTAGAGAACCTCACCAATACCCAGCAGAGCAGTGGTGCTAAGGTCACCGAACTGCAAGGTCAGGTAGAGCAGATCACCGCTTCTGTGGCCGATGTCCGTAGCGAGTTTGAGCAGCTTAATGCCGCCTTCTCCGGTCTGCAGATCTCGCTGCAGGGAGCTGAGAATGAATTTCGTTCCAGTGAACTATCGTACAATGAGGCAACCCGGCAATTCAACGAATTCAATCTTTCTATTACCCGTCAGCAAAGTAAGATCAGCGGGCTGGTACAAGAGAGTTCGTTCAAAAATAATCAGCTGATTGATCTTCAGTCGCAGATCGAACAAAGTAAGTTACAACAAACTGAAACTACCGACTCTTCTACGCAATCAAGGGAGCAGCTTACATCAATTGAGCAGCAGCTATTGGAATTGTTGCGAAAGAAACAAGAGGACGAAGCGTTGCTTAATACTGCGGACCAAGCCTATTATGTGCTCCGAAATGAGTTAAGCGAAAAAGAAAGTGCCATACGTCATCAAAGTAAAGAAAAGGAGCAGGTAGAGATTTTATTAGCGGCTATCAAGGACAAGCTCAACGACCTAAAATTACAGCTGGCGGGTATGAAGGAGCGTTTGAGTGTAGAATTTCGTGTTGATCTCGAGCAGATCTTAGGAGAGGCCCGCCTCTCTGAAACGGCCCTCGAAGAGTTGCAAGCTACTGCTGAGCGAATGAAGAAAAGGCTCGAGAACCTGGGGGAGGTCAATCCCACCGCCATTGAGGCCTTTACTGAAATGAAAAAGCGTTACGATTTTATCGTAGAGCAAAAGACCGATCTGGTCACGGCTAAGGATAGTCTTTTAAAGACCATTGAAGAGGTAGAGGCCACTGCCAATCAAAAATTTTTAGACACTTTTGAGCAGGTCAGAATGCATTTTCAAAAAGTATTCAAGACTCTTTTCACCGAAGATGACCAATGCGACCTGGTTCTGGAAGATCCCAATAATGTGGCCGAGAGTGGTATAGATGTCGTGGCTAAACCGAAAGGTAAACGCCCCAGCTCCTTAACCCAGTTGAGTGGGGGGGAGAGAACGCTTACCGCTACAGCGCTGCTGTTCGCGATCTATTTGATCAAGCCAGCTCCCTTCTGTATTCTCGATGAGGTGGATGCACCACTTGACGACGCCAATGTGGGTAAGTTCACTAATATGATCCGACAATTCAGCGAAAATTCTCAATTTATTATTGTTACGCACAATAAGATGACCATGAGTACGGTGGATGTGATCTATGGGGTCACTATGCAAGAGCCTGGGGTGAGCAAATTGGTAACAGTCGATTTTCGAAGCCTGCAAAAAAATTGAGAGGGCGACTTAGGGTATGAGAAGTAATTTTCTGGCAGCGCTATTTTCTTTGTGTGCCACCCTGGCTTATTCTCAAGGCCAGCCAGAGGGGCTCTTTTTGGGAGCAAAGGCCCCTGATTTTACCGGAACTGATCAATTTGGCCGCGAAGTCAATCTAAGGCAGCTTGCCAAGCGAGAACCCGTTTTGCTTGTTTTCTATAAGGGCTCCTGGAGTCCCTCTTGTATCCGACTTTTATCTCGATTGCAAGATTCGTTATCTTTTTTTACCGATCGTCAAATTACCGTGATCGCCATCAGCCCTGAGTCTGATTCCAGTCGTGCCATTACCTTGCAAAAAACAAGGGCTGGGTTTTCTCTTTTATGGGATTCTGCGCATCTGATCGCAAAGCGCTATGACGTACTGGAAGAGTTTTCGGCGTCGCAATTAGCTCGTTATCGTAGTGGGGGCATCGATCTGGTCAAACTCAATGCCCCGAGTCCTCCGCAATTACCTGTCCCATCCGTGTTTTTGGTCGGGAAGGACTATACGATAACCTATCGTTTTTTTGACAGCGAGCAGAAGCGAAGAGTAAGTGTAAAAGAGTTGTTGCAACAGTAAGCCCCCAATTGGTATATTTGCCTGCTCTTTATAACTATGGCAAAAGAAAAAGAAAGTCCCTTATTTGAATATACAGAAGATAGTATTCAGTCGCTCGACTGGAAACAGCATATCCGTCTTCGCCCCGGCATGTACATTGGAAAACTGGGAGACGGTTCCTCTCCAGACGATGGCATCTATGTTTTGGTCAAAGAAGTGATGGATAACTGTATCGATGAGTTCACTATGGGCTTTGGAAAATCCGTCGAACTGCAAATTGAGGGAAAGACCGTTACGGTGAGAGATTTTGGGCGGGGTATCCCCCTGGGAAAAGTCGTAGATGTGGTCAGTAAGATCAACACCGGGGCTAAATATGATAGCAAGGCTTTCCAAAAGTCGGTTGGCTTAAATGGCGTAGGTACTAAGGCGGTCAACGCCCTCAGTCATTATTTTAAGGTGACGGCCATACGCGATGGAAAAGAAAAAACAGCCGAGTTCTCCCGAGGCGAATTGGTCAAGGAGCAAAAAGAAGCAAGAACCACGGAACCTAACGGCACACTGGTTTCCTTTACTCCCGACGATTCGATCTTCAAGAATTTTCGTTTTTTACCGGAGTTCCTCGATAATCAATTATGGAACTATTGTTTTTTGAATGCAGGGCTTAAGATCAATTTTAATGGCAAGAC
>JBIIHS010000206.1:0-3015 GCA_044235515.1 Chitinophagaceae bacterium
CTCTCGGCCTCGTTGCGGCTGGCTGCCGAGACGGTCAAAAGAGAGTTAAGTGGATCGGATACCAGTACGGTAAGGATAGCGGAATATACGTGCTCTCTTACCAGGGATACCTTCGAACAACTTATTGCACCATTGGTAGAAAGAACCCTTCTCAGTTGTCAGCGCGCGTTGACAGATGCCTCATTGACCATCGGTGAAATTGATGAGGTGGTGATGGTGGGCGGATCTACCCGAGTCCCCTTGGTAAAAGAAAAGATCAGTGCTTTTTTTGCTAAGACCTTGCACGACTCCTTAAACCCCGACGAGGTGGTGGCATTAGGTGCCGCTGTGCAAGCAGATATTCTGGCGGGTAACAATAAAGAGTTTTTATTGCTGGATATTACGCCACTCTCATTGGGGATCGAAACCATGGGAGGACTGATGGATGTATTGATTCCTCGTAATTCCAAGATCCCTTTTAAGGTCTCCCGACAGTATACGACGCAAAAAGACGGACAAGGCAGCATGCGTATATCGGTATTTCAAGGGGAGCGCGACCTGGTATCCGATAATCGTAAACTGGCCGAATTTAATTTGAAAGGAATTCCGGGTATGCCGGCCGGCTTTCCAAAGGTGGAGGTTGGTTTCCTAATCAATGCCGATGGGATATTGACCGTTACGGCAAAGGAGTTGCGTAGCGGAGTAGAGCAGGGCATTGAGGTAAAGCCCCAGTATGGTCTTACCGATGCTGAGGTAGAGCGTATGTTGCTCGAAAGTATCACACATGCCGGCGATGATATTAAGCGTAGAGCCCTTACCGAGGCGCGCTCTGAGGGAGAGCTGCTGCTCGGTCAGATCGAGAAGTTCATAGCGAGAAATGCTTCGTTATTGACCAGCGAAGAGATGTTGAGTACGGCTGCTGCCATGCAGTCTCTTCAGCTATCCCTGACCATGGAAGATAAGGACCTAATCCAGCGCCAGGTCGAAGCCCTCAACGAGATCAGCCGACCTTATGCCGAGAGGGCCATGGACCAGGCGGTAGCCGGGGCCCTCAAGGGGAAATCGATCTAATAGATTTTTTGGAATCATTTGAATTCCCTACCTTCGCCCCTCTAAAATAAAAGAGGTAAAAAATGCTCATCATCGATTCTAAAGATTGCGAGAACATCGACAAGGCTCTCAAGAAGTACAAAAAGAAATTTGAGAAATCAAAAGTTCTTCTTCAACTTCGTGAACGTCAAAGCTTTACAAAGCCATCCGTTAAAAGAAGAGGAGAGGTTCTCAAAGCGATCTATAAGCAGCAACTTGCTAATGGCAAGTTCGATAGTTAATTATAACCAATTTTCTTTCACCATATTTCAAGCCGCAGCGAACACTGCGGCTTTTTTTGTACCCGTTTAGTTTGATTAGCTTTATACCGATGTCTACCGCAGAGAGAATAGATGCCCTGGCTCATCATTTTTACAATTATTTGAAGTTTGAGAAGCGATATTCTCCCAATACGCTCTTGGCCTACCAGCGTGATCTCTCCGACTGGATCTTTTATCTGCAAGACCAGCTTAGTACAGTGTCCATCGGAGAGGTCAGGCCGCTGATGATCAGAAGTTGGCTGGCGGACTTAAAAGAGCAGGGTATAACCTCTCGAACCTTGGTTAGAAAAATATCCACCTTAAAGTCGTTTTACAAATTCTTGCTCAAAACAGGACGGGTCGAGTCTTCTCCCATGTCGCAGGTAACAACCCCCAAGACAGGAAGCCGTTTACCGGCCTTTATCAAAGAAGAAGAAGCCCTTCAGCTTGGAGCCTTGCTTTCTGTTACAACCGAAGATTGGAAGACCCTGAACACGCGTATGTTGGTATCCCTATTTTACACCACCGGAATGCGCTTGAGTGAGTTGATCCAATTGCGGGAAGGTCAGGTCGATCTTCCTCGGGCCCAACTCAAGGTTCTCGGTAAGGGAAAGAAGGAGCGCATCCTTCCGCTGACACCCGAAGTAATTCAATTAATCAATGAGTACAGAGCCGAAAAAAATACCCGCTTCAATGATGCGTCGCCCGAATGGCTGCTCGTAACGGAGAAGGGGAAAAAGCTTTATCCTCGATATGCCTGGGCCCTGGTCAATAAGATATTGGGAGAGGCGACCACCGTCCAGCAAAAAAGCCCCCACGTACTCAGACATAGTTTTGCGACACACTTGCTCAATAACGGGGCTGACCTCAATGCCGTAAAAGAGTTATTGGGGCATAGTAGTTTGGCTGCCACCCAGGTGTATACGCATAACACTATTGATAAACTCAGGGCTGTTCATCGGAAGGCTCATCCTAAGGGGTGAGAATTAACATGTTTTTGTAGCAAGGAGGCCTTGACCGGGGCCTCTTTTTTTTGTAAATTACTGATCAGATCAATTTGAATCCACCCTAAAATTTAAATCATATGAATGTAAAAATCCAAGCCGTTCACTTTGATGCCGACGGATCGCTGTTGGATCGCGTACAGAGAAAAATTGAGAAGCTGCCCTATTACAGTAGGCGAATCGTGGATGTTAACGTCTTTCTGAAGCTCGATAACCTGGCCCATCATATCAAGGACAAAGTGGTGGAGATCCGGGTCCATGTCCCGCGGGGAGACCTCTTCGTTAAAACCTGCAGTAAGACCTTCGAGGCCTCCTTTGAAAGGGCCTATCACGCTCTGGTTATGCAGCTGAAAAGAAAAAAGGATAGGCAGTTGCCCTGATCTTTTGAAAGGCCTCTCTACGGGGTCTTTTTTTTGGGCTGGCCCTTCTGTAAATTTTCCTTCTAAAATTTTTCCAATATTCAAATTCCCTTACCTTTGCTTTCCCAAAAATTGGGGTAGCTCTTTATTGCCCGGATCGGCTGGATTTTTGTAAGGCAGGTTCGGTTAGCCCAATGATCCAGCAACGGCTTAAAAATAGTAAGCCACCTTAGCTCAGCTGGTAGAGCAACTGATTTGTAATCAGTAGGTCGCCAGTTCGATTCTGGCAGGTGGCTCAAGGCGGGCAAGTAGCCAAGTGGCCAA
>JBIIHS010000040.1:0-9952 GCA_044235515.1 Chitinophagaceae bacterium
ATGCAATAAGATTGGTGTTATACGCAACGCCAGCTATATTTCCATCTGTCCCCCGCGGAGCAGCCAAGACCCCGGCCATGGCCGTGCCGTGGCCACATTGATCCTCTGGTGTTTCAACCGGTCCCAAGTTAATGATCCCAAAGAGTTGTCTTCTTGGTAAGGTCACCACTCTTTCGATTCTTCGCTTTTGCGAAAGCCCCTGATTGAATTGATCCCCGAGATTTTCCTGCTGATAACCGATCCCAGTATCGATCAAAAAAACACTGATACCTGTACCAGATGCCACTCTCCAGGCATCCAATAACCCATGATAGGGGTAATTCCAGGACGCCTTTGCAAAAGGACTTACCACACCATAATCCCAGCCAGCCCGTAAGGTGGGATCAGGCAAATTAGCTTCACATCCACTTTGTCTTTGGGTTGCGGGCTGGTACAAATGCGATTCATAATTCATGGGCTCGAGATACCGTACAAACGCAGAATACCGAAGTTGCAGCATATTTTCATACGAGGTCAGTCGCACATTGAGTACAGGTAAGATCGGCTCGGGCCAGATCTCGATCATTTCTCTGGTTAAAGCAGGATCGATCTTTCGTTCCAATAAAAAGATGAGGTCAAGCAATTGCTCTTTTATGGGCTGTGTTTCGGGAGTGTCAGACTGCGAAGCATTTAGAGTCGAAGCTGGCGAAGGCATCAGCATCGTTCTTGATGCCGGCACAGTTTCTCGATAACCTAGTGATACGATGTAGTCGGAATGTGCCAGCGCGCTCCAAAGCATCCTATCAGATGCCGTCTTCCATTCAAACTGCCCGGTCTTGGCGATCTCGCTGGCAATAAAGGCATTGATCGAATCGACTGGCATTATTTTTTCAGCATGATCAACAGGCCGGTTTCTCTCAATGTTTTTTTGACATGACCACAATAAAAGACAACAAGCTAGATAGTGTAAATATTTTTTCATAGAAAAGTATTATACCGGTCAAAATAGCCGGACTACTTTTCTATTGCCAGTTGATCAAACGGGAAATACTGGGATTTTTTCCAGTGAAACAACTGTATCATCACCACGCTCCCAGCCCATACATTGCTTACCATTGGTGATCAGTAAATATTGTACAGGAATGCTCATGTTATAACGAAGCAGTTGCTCCAGCACGGTTTCGTCAAGTGGAATTGATTCGGCCTTACACTCGATCATCATCCAAGGTTCTTGACTTCTGTTGTACACCAGTATGTCGAATCTTTTTTGCAAGGTCCCCAACGAAAAAGACTTCTCCACCGCTACCAGCGAAGCTGGATATTGATGCGCCTCCGTAAGAAGTAATAAAAATTGTTGTCGCACCCACTCCTCTGGACTAAGCAATACCCATTTTTTTCGAACCGGATCAAAGATCTCTCTGTCCTTGTTCCGCTGTCGAATAGCTGGCGTCTTGTCCGGATACTGCAGTGCGATCATGATTCAAATCTAAATGATTAAATTTGTGTCATGAAGTCGAAAGAAGAGATCGTACATAACTGGTTGCCCCGCTATACCGGGGCAAAACTGGATCAATTCGGGAAATACATCCTTTTGACCAACTTCAGCAACTACGTTACCTTGTTTGCCCAGTGGAACCAGGTGCCGATCATGGGTGTTGATCGCCCTATGCAGTGCGCTACAGCCGGTGACATTACCATCATCAACTTTGGCATGGGGAGTCCCACGGCTGCCACTATCATGGACCTGATAACGGCCATAGAACCCAAGGCGGTCTTATTTCTGGGTAAATGCGGCGGGCTAAAAAAGCGAAATAAATTAGGCGACTTGATCTTACCTATCGCCGCCATACGAGGAGAGGGTACATCCAATGACTATTTTCCCTCAGAAGTTCCGGCCCTTCCCGCCTTCGCCCTTCAAAAAGCAGTTTCTACGACCATACGCGAATACGAGGTTGATTATTGGACTGGTACGGTCTATACCACCAACAGGAGAGTGTGGGAACACGACGAGCCCTTTAAAGAATATCTACAGAAGATCCGAGCTTATGCGATCGATATGGAAACAGCGACCGTGTTTACCGTGGGCTTCTACAATAAGATCCCTACCGGAGCTCTTTTACTGGTCAGTGATCAACCCATGATCCCCGAGGGCGTAAAAACCGAGGAAAGCGATAAGGCTGTAACTGCACAGTACGTTGAAAATCACCTTAAAATTGGAGTTGACTCCCTGAAGCAACTCATTAACGACGGTCTTACCGTTCGGCACCTAAAATTTTAAGCTGTCGTTACCAAGACTTTCAGAAAAATTTAAACAAAAGGGCCGTTTTTTTTGTAATTTTGCACGCCTATAAAGCGGTCATGCTTACCCAACCCGGCGCCGTAAGGCCGGTGAGGTTCTCTTCGAATCGTGGCTTTTTGCCCGGGATGCGTTTGCTGACTTCCATCTAAACCCACAAGCATGAAGCTTTCACAATTTCGCTTTGACCTACCCCTGAATTTGATCGCCCAGCATCCGGCGAAAAAAAGAGAGGATGCCCGTATGATGGTGGTGCATCGTCATACTGGTGTCATTGAAAATAAACACTTCAAGGACATCCTGGATTATTTTGATGATAAGGATTGCTTTGTCGTCAATAATACCAAGGTATTCCCTGCCCGCATGTACGGTCGCAAAGAAAAGACCGGCGCCAAGATCGAGGTCTTCTTACTTCGTGAATTAAATAAGCCCAACCGACTTTGGGACGTGATTGTTGATCCTGCCCGAAAGATCCGCGTTGGCAACAAACTTTATTTTGGAGATAACGAAGATCTGGTGGCCGAGGTCATCGACAATACGACCAGCCGAGGCCGTACCATTCGCTTTTTATGGGAAGGAGATGAGGAGAGTTTTCGCGCACAACTCGAAAAGCTGGGTGAGACGCCGCTTCCCAAATACATCAAACGTAAACCCGAAGAGGAAGATAAAGAGCGCTACCAGACCGTGTATGCTAAACACGAAGGAGCGGTGGCAGCTCCCACAGCCGGATTGCATTTTAGCAGAGAGTTGATCAAACGATTGGAGATAAAGGGAATTCGATTTGCTGAAGTAACGCTTCACACTGGATTGGGCACCTTTCGCCCCATCGAGGTAGAAGATCTTAGCAAACATAAAATGGATGCGGAGTATTATCACATAGACGAAACGGCCTGTAAGATCGTAAACCGGGCCAAAGAGTATGGACATCGTATCTGTTCAATTGGCACCACCACCATGCGAGCAATGGAATCTTCTTTTACCGCTCAAAAAATGTTGAAACCCTCAGAGGGATGGACCAATATGTTCATTCACCCCCCTTATGATTTCAATATAGCCGATGCGCTGGTCACAAATTTCCATTTACCGAAAACAAGTTTGCTGATCATGACCTGTGCCTTTGCCGGTTACGATCTGGCCATGGAGGCCTACAAGAAAGCCATTAAGGATAAATACCGCTTTTTTAGTTACGGAGATTCACTCCTGATCATCTAATGTTGATCTGATCGCGTTAAAGTTAGCGTCAATGATCGAACCGAAAGGCCAAAGTGAACGGTCAGCGTGAAAGATCAAAGCGAAAGACTAAATCGATCTGCCAATGAATTCAGATCGGACAATACAACTTTCTCTAGAGGAATACCCTGCAACGAACGCTGCTCTTGAGCGATCCTTTCTGGATCGCCTGGCACCAACACCTTATCTTGACCATTGATGGAGCTAGCTGCCCGGAATCCACCGATCCAGTCATCCATCGAAGCCTTAAACTCATCGGCTGTTCTAAAAGCATCGATTCGCATGGCTCCCAAAAAATGTCCGATGCCCTTTCCGGGTTGTTTTGACGGCATAGGGACATAGGCGGGAAAAGGAGGTACCCAAGGCGCATAATTTGCCCCACTGAGTAAACCCGAAAAGAGATCGACCACAGCACCTAGTGCATATCCCTTGTGTGAACCATGTTCACGATCACTTCCAAGGGGTAATAAAGCCCCTCCCTTTTTTAAGATATGAGCATCGGTCGATGGACGTCCCTCTTTGTCTTGTACCCAACCTGTCGGCGTATCTTGATCTTTACGTTGTAAGATCTCGAGTTTACCATTGGCTGCAGTAGTGGTGGCCAGATCGGCAACAAAGGGCGGTTGAATGCCGGCAGGCGCTGCCACGGCAATTGGATTAGTGCCTAGCATCTTGTCTGCAGAAAAGGTGGGCGCGACTAACGGACTGGCATTGGTCATGGCCAGCCCGATCATATCGTGTTCCAGGGCCATCATGGCATAATGACCTGCAATTCCAAAATGATTACTGTTTTGCACCGATACCCAGCCAGTGCCAACCTGCCTGGCTTTTTCGATAGCAATTTGCATGGCCTCTTGCGCCACTACTAAGCCCAAACCACTATCTCCGTCTACCACCGCAGTAGATGGTGTTTGATGCAAAATCCGAATATGGGGATTGGCATTGATACGACCTGCCTCCCATAACCGAACGTATCCACTTAGCCGAGCTACACCGTGTGAATCGATTCCCCTGAGATCAGCCGATAGTAAGGCCTTGGCGGCATTGGCAGCCTGTTCGGGTGGGCAACCCATCTTTAAAAAAATGGATTCCGTAAATGATCTGAGTTTCTCGTAGGGTATCAAAGCCGTTGACATTACCGCAAAGAAACAAATAAAAATGCCCCGGATAGCACCGGGGCATAGAAGAGAATCTGTTTTTGAATGTAGCTTATCAGAAGGGAAGATCGTCAGGCCCCTCGGAGCCTTTATCTGGACCACTACCTGAAGCTGAGGCAGCGGCCGCCTGGAAATTACTTCCCCCTACGGACTCGCCTCGACCTCCCAATAACTGAATATCCCTAACCCTTAACGAAAGGGAAGCACCTGGTGTGCCATCATTTCGCTGAAATGACCTGGATTCAGGCTGGCCCTCTACATAAACTTGTTTTCCTTTTAAAAGGTACTGCGATACGGCGGTGCGATCAGTCCAATAGGCGCAGTCGACCCAAGTGGTCTTCTCTTGCTGGTTTCCCTGACTGTCGCGATACTTTTCGGTGTGGGCCACCGTAAAATTGATAACGTTCTTTCCATTGACCGTGTTCACTACACAGTCCTTCCCCAAATTCCCGATTACTTGCATTTTGATCATAGTGCTCGATTTTTAAATTGACATAAATTGATTGAACGACTAAAGTACAGCGAAACGACTTGCCATGCAATAGTGTGCATAACAAATTATTCCCCATTTCGGGCGCCCCCCAGATCAATTACCTGAGCGAAAAACAGCGCATTCAAGAATAACTTGCTGCCACCCAACCAATAGGCCCTGAAATTAGGATTATCGGCAATGTTGATAACACGTCCGCTACCCAGTGAAGAAACGGTAACAGCAGCCGAGCCAGAGGCCGCTTCGCGGTTCTCTTTACTCATCCATCCGCTTTGCATAGGCTGCTTTCCATAGACAAATGGGGTCTGGTACGGATTCTTGCTTTTTTCCATAAAGATCCTGTTGGCCTTAAATAGACTTACCTCTTTTTGGCGATAGCCAAAAGAAAGCGGATGAGAAGGATCGTAGGTAGCTCCCAGAATGGCCCCTCTTACCTGCTGCGCTCCGGCCACTTCATCGCGCGTTTCATATGCTCTGAACTGCGTACTGTCTGTAGCCGATTTTACTCTTTTAAAAGACGCCGTACTGATGCCACTTTGCACAGCCCAATTAATTGCTTCTTCGAGCACTACAAGGGTGCCGCCTTGTTGTACCCAAGTTTTGATCTTGTCCTTATCGAGGTCGCCGTAATTACCGCCGACCATAACGAGCGTATTGTAACGAGACATATCAATACGCTTTACGGAGGCGGGCTCCAGGTGCGATGCGGCAATATCCATGCGTTGATCGAGCAGGTGCCAAACCTCGCCCGCATCGGTGGCATTGACTCCCGATCCAGTCAGTAAGGCAATACTGGGTTTATTCAGCGTCACGAACTTGGCGCTGCCCAGGTCTACTCCTGCAGTAGAAAAACCGGAGTTTACAGGATGAACGACGATCTTATAGTGGCCGATCAAGGTATTGAGCAGTTCTTGCAGTGCGGCCCTGCCCATAGTGGATTGTTGCGCGGGGATCAACAAAGTACCATATTCAAATCGACGAGCCGTGTTGTTCGTCGCGATCTCTAATGGCTGGGTGGCCACTTTGACCATCACTCCTTTTTGCAGCAGTTGGTTCAAGGCGGCAGGTGCATACAAATTATCCCACTCCACCAATAAAGCATAGGTCGAGGCTCCAATGGACAGATCAGGTAGTACGGCATCGTCCAATAAAGTCTTTTCGGAAAGAGACATGGGACTACCCAGCGAGGCGGGTAAGGAGGTCAGCTCCTTTGTCTGTAACCCCATGGCCAAAGGAAGGGTCCAGGAGGTGATGTCATAGAACAAACTATCCCTATAGTCGGCCGTTCTTTCGAAAATGGTACGAATAAGGGTATGCTGCGGTTGATCGAGAGGCACTACAAAGGAGTACCTACTTTGAAAATCAGCATCGGCAAGTGAAGCCGGCAATTGATATATTTTAATTTGATGTCGATCGAGCAAAGTAGCAAACTCCCGAATGCGTGGTTGGTCCTTAGCGGCACCTACCACATAGGCCTTTACAGGATGCGCCGCTACACGAGCAGGAACTTGCTTGTAAAAATCACGCTGAAAACCAAGAAAGTCCTTACGTAAGGCCAGCGCCCCTTCTAACGTAGAGAGAGCCGTATTGAACTGATTGCGGATCGTAGCTGGAAAACTCAGCAGACCATTGGAGCTCTCCTGTAAATGCCCGCGAGAAGAGGCCTGCTCAAACAAAATACCAACTCCCCCATTGATATCAGGATAGGTCGATCCTTTTCCATAATAAAAATCATCATAGCCCTCTTTGGTAAAATAAAACGTACCGATACTATCGAGTGCACGAGCATGAAATGTAGCTAATGCCGCAGTCAGTTCTTGATTCTTTCCGGGAGTCAGCGGATTGACGCGAGAAGGTACACCGGGCTGAAAAAAGAAAGTAGCATTGGTGCCTTGTTCGTGATGATCCGTTAACAAATTGGGTTTCCACAAATGGAACCAACGAAGTCTGTTTTGGCTCTCCACATGCACAGCAGGAAGCCAGTCGCGATTCAGGTCGAACCAATAATGATTGAAGCGACCACCGGGCCATACCTCGTTGAATTCTCTGGAATTAGGATCGGATACCAGATTCTTACTTTTATGCTGATTGGCCCAGGTAGAAAAACGCTGCAACCCATCGGGGTTAAAAGAAGGATCGAATAAGATGACCGTATTACTCAATAACTTTTCAATATGGGGCCCTTGTGCGGCCGCCAAATGATAGGCAGTTAGTAAAGAGGCATTCGAACCACTTGGCTCATTACCATGAATGGAATGTCCGATCCACACCACGGCGGGCATATTTTCTATATTGACATTGGCCGCCTTAGCGGGATCGCTCAACTGTAAATGTTGGGTACGGATTTGCTCCAGATTCTGGTGGTTTGCCGCAGAGGTAATAATCAGCAACACCTGCGGGCGACCTTCATAGGTATACCCCATTGTCTCGATTTTGATACGATCGGGAGCAGCCATGGCCAGCGCCCTCATATACGAGACCAGGCGGTCATGAGTAACATGCCACTGACCTACTTCGTGATAAATAACGTCTTTCGGTTTGGGAACAGCCGGATTATAGTTATAGCCCGTTGGCAGATAATAGGAAAGATCCTGTGCAAATAATCCTATGCAAGTGCTGAAAAAAAACAGCACCGGTAAAAATGTTTTCAGGTGGCGCATACAAATAGTTTATGAACTGCCAAGATACTCAGTATCGGGCAAAAATGGAGGCACAATTGTATCTTTGTACCATGAGTGCAAAAGGGAAGGTATTGGTTGCCATGAGTGGCGGTATTGACAGTACCGTAGCGGCCCTAATGCTCCATAAACAAGGTTACGAAGTGGTAGGCATTACCATGAAAACATGGGATTATGCCGCTAGTGGCGGGGGCAAAAAGGAGACCGGCTGTTGTAATCTGGATTCGTTTAACGATGCGCGGCAAGCCGCTGTTGAGCATGGCTTTGCTCATTATATTTTGGATATAAGAGAAGAGTTTGGTGATTTTGTGATCGATAATTTCGTGGAGGAATATCTGGCAGGGCGCACCCCCAACCCCTGTGTGCTTTGCAATACGCACATTAAGTGGAGAGCCTTACTGAAGCGAGCCGATGCGCTGGGCTGTGATTTTATCGCCACCGGGCATTATGCCAAGATAAGGGAACACGAAAAAGGACGATTTGTGATCAGCAAAGCCGTCGATCATACCAAAGACCAGAGTTATGTACTATGGGGTCTACAGCAAGATCTGCTCTCGCGTACGCTATTGCCACTGGGCGGTTACCGAAAGACCGAGATACGACAAATGGCACACGATTTTGGGTATCCGGCACTCGCCAAAAAACAAGAGAGCTACGAGATCTGCTTTGTACCCGATAACGACTACAGAGGCTTTTTAAAAAGAAAGGTCCCTGAACTGGAAAACCAGGTGGCCGGTGGCTCTTTTATTGACAAAGAGGGCACCATCTTAGGGAAGCACAAAGGCTATCCCTTTTATACCATCGGACAGCGAAAGGGACTAGATATTGCCTTAGGAAAACCAGTATTTGTAACCCATATTGATCCCGATAAAAATACCGTCACACTGGGAGAAGAAAGTGATCTGGATCAACAAGAGATGACTGTAGGCAAGATCAATTTGATGAAATACGAAGCCCTCAGTTCCGGCATGGAAGCCGTTACGAAGATTCGCTATAAAGATGCCGGCACTCTATCGACGCTTTACCCGGAAAGTAATTTCGTAAACGTTCGCTTCTATGAGTCAGCCAAGGGCATTGCCCCCGGGCAAAGTGCCGTTTTCTACGAAGGCGATGATGTACTCGGGGGAGGTATCATTCAACGAACCAGTTAGTGGTCCTCTATGTTAAAAATCTACTCCATCGTTGTTTTTTGGGGAGCTTCGTTTCTGCTATTCCTTTTTACCGGATGTGAGCCTCAGCCGCTGACGCCAAATTATCCGCTATCAGTAGACTCTGTACTGGCGCTACGACCCGGAAAATTCATAACCTATCGAGTCGACTCCTTGGTATTTCCACAATTTGGAAGACAAATAGCCATTAGAAGTTATTTGGTAAAACAAGTAGTTGATAGTAGTTATCTCGATAACCTGGGTCAAAGGACATACCGCATTTTATGTTACTTAAATGATACGACCGCCAGCGGCCCTTGGCGACCAGCAGGCAGTTTTTCGATCACCAAGGGCTCGGAGCGCATGGAGTGGAACGAAGACAATCGCCGCTATATAAAATTGCAACAACCTTTGCAGGCCGGAAATACTTGGAAGGGGAATCGCTTTTTACCTGATCAACCTTTTGAGCCCACTTACTCATTCAGCAACGATGATAATATGCCGAATTGGAACTATCAATGTGTGGAGACTACGGGATTTTTTTCGTTTCGAAACCAAACCTATGATCGCGTTATCACTATCGAGCAAGCCGACGAGCAATTCAATGTCCCCATTGTACAAACCAATGCCTATGCCTTTCGAAATCGGGCAGTAGACAGATTCTCGACCGGTATCGGCCTGGTATACCGAGAGCTGGAGTGCTGGGAATACCAACCCAACACGGGTGGCAGTGGCGGGCCCTATCGCATAGGCTTCGGCATCAAACAATGGATGGTCGATCACAACTGATCGAACGGTTCCCTACCTTTATCCTATGAGAACTTTTTTCCGTCTTGTTTGGCTAAGTAGTATCTGTATGCTGATCTGTTCATCGGCCAGCGCTCAATTTACTCGTCATATTGTATGGCTAAAAAATAAAGGCGGCAATAGCTTTTCACTGAGTAATCCATCGACCTATCTTTCTGCACGTGCCA
>JBIIHS010000041.1:0-9873 GCA_044235515.1 Chitinophagaceae bacterium
CAATTCCACCTGCATAAAGACCAATGATAATCATCATCGGGAAAAGCTTTCGAAAAGTATCTGACTTATGAAAGAGAAATAAGGTGTAAAACCAATCTTTGGGATTATAGTAGACCATAATCTAATTTTAAATAAAAAGTTTATCTATTTTCTGATCATACTGACAACGAATCCCTCCTTTTAACTAGTAAATATTTCGGACCTAAATGTAGGCCTTAGTACTAGTTCTTTTGAAAATTGGGTTAAAAATGGGCTAAATAGCTATTAATTGAGGCTAGACCTGTTATGATCCTATGATATACTCGTTACATTCCAAGGCGAGCTTTTTTACGCCCTCTTCATCCTGGTCAGCTTCGTGCATAGACGAATAGTTGGCTTCGCATCTACTAAGAAAGCACTCGATCCATTCCGTTTTGCTCTCACCAAAGACAGAGAGTTCTTCAACAGCATCCATTTTCTGGCGAAAGTTCTGCTTATCTGAATTCGACCAATTTCCTTTTACACTGCCGTTAGCCAGTATTTCATTGCTGCACTCCATGGCAATGATCTCAACTCCTTTCTCGTCTCGATCAGCAGCAGCAAATGATGAATAATTGGCTTCGCATTTACGCAAGTAACACTCTATCCAAGCTGATTTTTTCTTACCAAAATTGGCCAGTTCCTTCACTTCGCTCATTTCCTTTCTGAATTTTTTTTTGTCGGCGTCTGACCAATTTCCTTTTGTGCTCGAGTTACACGCAGTAGCGAGCAGCAGCATAGTGAGCAGCGAAAGAATAAGATTCGATCTTGTTTTCATGGGAGACAGGTTTTAGTTTTTATTATTATTGATTTGGGGGAGTCCCGACTTTGTCAAAGGCCATGGCCTTTTAGGATTCGCATCCCATGGATCTCCTGCTTAACAAGAAAGATAGGGTAAATTATCATATCAAAATCGGCTGCTTTATCTTAGTTACAAATCCCGTTCATCGCACACTAGTATAAAAACCCTCGCCATGAAAAGACACAGTTTATTTCTCTTGGTTGTGCTCTATGGTTCCTGGGCCATGGGGCAGGGAACCGCAGTTCCGAAGCTGCTCGATAAAGAAGGCTGGACAAGTTATTTGCAAGGCACGATGCCTTTGGTCATCAGTGTCCCCCACGGTGGAGCAATCAACCTAAGTGAGATCCCTGACCGCAGCTGCGAGGGGGCAGTTACCGTAACGGATTCGTATACTAAGGAACTGGCACTGGAGATCGCCGACTACCTTCAAAAGTTCAATGGCAAGACCCCTTATTTGGTTATTTGCAATTTGGTGCGAAAAGATATCGATCAAAATCGCGATAAGCCCGAAGCTACTTGTGGAGATAGCCGGATGGACGCTCCCTGGACTGTTTTTCATACGCAGATCGATGAGGCCATTAGAGAAGTGGTCGCACAACATGGGTATTGTGTCTATATCGATCTGCATGGTCACGGGCATCCAGAGCAGCGACTCGAGTTGGGTTATATGCTTAGTGATAAGGAACTCCAAGAGCTCTATCTAAATAAAACGCTCCCTACCAAGCATCACTCACTTAGTAATTATATAAATGGCGCAAAAGGAAAGTGGCAGATCGCGGATTTGTTATTTGGCCCACAGGCCTTTGGTACTCTCATGGCCAATGAAGGGTTTCCGGCTGTTCCCAGTGCACAAGATCCCTATCCTCAAGAGGGCCAGAAATATTTTAACGGAGGATATAATACAAGGCGTTACACGGCACCTGCTTATCCCGAGGTGGTGGGCTGGCAGATTGAGTCCAATATGAAAGGAGTACGCGATAAAGCGGGTCGTCCGGTTTTTGCCGCTGCATTTTCAAAAGTCATTGTAAAATATATCGAGCAGGTGGCGGCCACGAAAGACTAGGCGGGCTTCAGTATTGCGGTAATTTTACCAGGCTTCGTAAGCGTTTGATGGCGATAGAGAGTTGGTTGCGCGCCACCTGGTATTCTATATTCATGATCTCGCAGATCTCCCGGTAACTGAGGTGTTGATAGAATCGCAAAAAAATGATCTCGCGTTGTTTGGGAGAAAGTAGTCCTAGTTGTTCCGCCAGTGTCGATACAGTGGCTCTGTCTTGTTCGGTTTGAATCAAAAAACTCTCGTGACTTATCTCAAAGGGTAATTCGGTTGGATCGAACGGCAGGGGTTGTCGGCCTTTAAGAGAGCGTATTAATTTGTAACGGAGGGCCCTGATCAAATAAGCTTGTATGGATAGAAGTGGAGCCGGTTTGCGTTGTTGCCAGATCTCTATAAAAAGATCTTGCAACGAATCGTTCACCATTTCGGTATCCCGACAAATCTTAATGCCGTATTGATGCAGCATGTCGTAATACCGCTCAAACAGCTCGGCTAGGGCACTTTTGTTGCCCTGTCTAAAGCTGTCCCAAAGAATATGGTCGCTATGTGCTTGCAATCGTAAAGGGTTGGCGGAGGTAAATTTATTGCCTAAATGATGTTACAGCGCCACCAAATTATACACTTCTTACGACCACACTGCCATATGAGAGATAACCTACTGTTTACTGCAGAAGAACTATTGCTCGACGAGCGGTTTTTGTCTTGGGTAGAAAATAATCGTAGTTCATTTGATAATCAATGGATTAAGATGCTAATCGATTACTCTTCCGAGCAAGAAGACGAGTTGGCAGACGCTGTTTCACTTTATCATTCCCTTCGCTTACCAACGGCCATATCACCGGATCGTGCTGTTCAAAAAGATCGGCTGATGAGTCAACTCGATCTTATAGAGGGGCAAAGTCAAACAAAAGGAAATAGCCGTTCGTTCTTCCTCAACGCCTCGTTAGTAGCGATTATCATCGCCCTTGGCATTTGGGTATTTTATTCTTTCAATCTGTTTTCCGGAAGCACTACCGATAGCGAAACGGGGGGGCGTACCCTCACAGATGGTACCGTGGTAACATTAGCGGCCAACAGTGCAATCACGGTAAGTCCAGAATTTGACCGGGCCCCACGAAGAGAAGTGTGGGTAAAGGGTGAGGTTGAATTTTCGGTAAAGAAGAAGCAAGATAATAAGCCCTTTATCGTGCACATGGACCCATTCGATGTGTTAGTTACGGGTACGGTCTTTCAGGCAATCAACATACCGAATAAAGCCAGTGTGCTGTTACGGGAAGGAACGGTTCAACTTATTTTCAAAGACGGCCAGACCCTTCGTATGGCGCCAGGCGATTATTATGCCTATAACCGGCCTCTTATTGGCTCACCTGAGCAGCCCGAAATTTTACAAGAAGAACCGGTCTTGGAAAGAAAAATCGTTTTTGAGGACATGGCCATTGAAGAAGTAGCACGGCAAATCGAATTACGCTACCCAGTCAAGATCGTTATTGCATCCTCTGCATTAGCGGCCAGAAGAATAACGGGTATTTTACCCAATGACAACCTCGATGTATTACTTAACGCCCTACGGATCGCCACCGAGTCGGTGAGCAAGCAAGAGGGCTCAACCATTGTATTCACTCCCCTATAAACTATAACTCGATATGAGAATCCATTCCTTTTTTAGTTGTGTCGTGTTGTCGATTAGTATGGTGGCTATGGCCGCTGCTGCTCCTCAGCACCCTGGTATTCAATCACCCTCTTGGGCCGTAGCGAAGACCCATCTTCAGCAACGCAACGAGCCGTTGGGGTCAACCGTTCAGGTGGTAGACCTGTTGAAACGTCTCAATAAAGAAAAGGGTATTTACTTTTTGCTGGCCGATCCCTCCATTGCACGCCTTACGGTGAAGGAGCCGAATATGACACGACCCATACAGCAGGTAGTAGAGGATATTGCCCTGGAGGCCGGTTTGTCTTTTAAAAAGGCAGGCGAAAATACTTTCGTGTTGCGTTTTGCCAACCGCTCAGAACCGACCGCAGTCCCGCATTCTGTGGAGTCGTCCGATGAACAATTGATCCGGTTGGAACAATTAATGGCAGAGGCCTTTCCTATTAAAGGAAAAGTGTTCAATGCCAAAGACAATACACCTGTAGAGAATGTAAGTGTCAAGATCGCCGGTACCAAAAAAGGAACGGTCACCAAAGCGGACGGTAGTTTCAGTATTGAAGTGGAAAAAGGTCAAGTCTTGGAATTTTCTAGTGTAAACTTTATTGCCAAGTCTATCAAGGTCAATGAAGCTCGCGACATTCAGGTATTTCTGACCGAGTCAGAGAATAATCTGAGCGAGGTAATGGTATTGGCCTATTCCAATCAAAAACGAACCACCTTTACGGGTTCGGCCGTAACGGTAAAGAATTCCACAATAGAAAGCGCACCCAATGCGTCAGTTCAAGAAAGTATTCAAGGTAATATCGCCGGGGTACAATCTACCAATGGAAGTGGTCAGCCGGGGTCCGTTCCCAATATCCGCGTGCGGGGAATCGGCTCCATCAATGCCAGTGCCACTCCACTATACGTAATTGATGGAATACCCGTGGTCAGTGGTGATATCTCCGGATTCAATTCCAATACAATAGCCGGTCTTAATGCCAACGATATTCAAACTATGACCGTATTGAAAGACGCCTCTGCTACTTCGTTATACGGTTCTCGCGCGGCCAATGGGGTAGTGTTGATCACAACAAAAAGCGGTAAGCCCGGAAAGTCCAAGGTCAGCTTTACCTATCAGCGTGGATATAACAGCAATACCATTCGGGAAGAACAAAAAACGTTGTCCACGCCTGAGTACATTCAGTACTACCGCGAAGGGTGGGTCAATGCCGGCAACTCATTGGGCTCCTATGATTCACTGTTGCGTGCCAATTCTATTGACACTACCGTCAATACCGATTGGTTCGACAAAGTACTTCGTCAGGGTAGCTACTCGCAGTATAATATGAACGTGAGCGGCGGTAACGATAAGTCTACCTATTTCATGTCGGGCAGTTATTATACTTCAGAAGCTCCGACCAAGGGGGTTGATTACGATAAGGCTACCTACCGAATGAACCTTACTTCTCAACTCTCCAGCCGTTGGAGTATTAAGGGAGGATTTAGCGGAAGCTACCAGCGTTCTACCAATTTCTTGGGAGGAAGCTTTTTTGCCAACCCTATTCGCGCAATGTATAGGTTGGCTCCCTGGCTTCCTGTCTATAAGTCGGATGGCGTTACCTATGAGTTGGGGTATAATAGTGGGTATAACCCTGTTGCTGTTATTGAGACCACCAAGCGTAAGGCCAATACCTATAATATCGGCGCTAATGCCTCTACCACCTATAAGTTGATGGATGGCCTTACCTACGAGGGTAGTTTCGCACTCGACTTCAACCATGCCTTCCGCTCCACGTTCTATGATCCCCGGGTGGGAAATGCCAATGTTGCTGTAGGTGGTTCTATTGAAAATTATACGCAAGACATTACCAACTGGGTCGCTACCAATATTCTTCGCTATAAAAAAGATTTCAAAGGTGATCATTCCGTAGAGGCCTTTGCTGGATACGAAGCACAAAGTCGCAGTGATGTTGATTTAAATATTATCGTAAACGGTATCGCGCCCGGTACCTCTACAGCGGCCGGTGGATCCAGCCCCGAATTGACTACGGGTACCGGGACGGCCAATACCCTGGTGAGTAAATTCTTTAACGCTAATTATTCTTTGGGAGATCGCTATTTTGTATCAGGTTCGGTGCGTGAAGATGCTTCTTCTCGCTTTGCCCGTAATTTTCAATCTGCTGTATTCTGGTCGGTGGGCGCCGGTTGGAATATTGCCAGCGAGCCGTTCTTTAAAGTAGCGGCCATTACCGAACTGAAGATCCGGGCCAGTTATGGATATACCGGTAATCAGGGTATTGACAATTTTGAATCCCAGGGTCTTTATAGCGCTGGTAGTGATTATAATTTCTCCTCCGGACTCACGCTCTCGCAACTAGCAAACGATAACCTGACTTGGGAAAAGAATATTCCATTCAATATCGGATTGGACTTTGTGGCCCTGAAGGGAAGATTTTCGGGTACGCTCGAATGGTATACCCGTACCAGCAGCGATCTTTTGGTTCGCCAAGCTATTCCCAGCACCAATGGGGTAACCGGTATAACCGTCAATAACGGAGCTATGAAGAATACTGGGGTAGAGGTAACACTTTCTGCCGTTCCTATTTCACCCAGCAAAGCCAGGGGGTTCAAGTGGGTGACCGATCTGAACGTAACCGCTTATCAAAATGAGATCACCGAGATCGATCCGGCCTTCTCCAACAACAGCAATTATTTCAGAGGGATCGGTCGTGATTATTATCGTCATTTTCAGCGTGGTTATGCCGGCGTCAATCCCCTGAATGGAGAAGCGCTCTGGTATAACTCTACCGATAAAGAATCTACCACCAATGTATTTACTACGGCGCTCCCTCGTATAGAGTACGGAAGTGCCATTCCTCGTTTCTATGGGGGTTGGACCAATACCTTTACTTATCAAAATTTCAAACTGAATTTCCAGTTCTTCATCAACTGGGGCAACCAGATCTATGACGAATATGGGTATTTGCAAAAGACCGATGCTAACCTGGGCTTCTCAGATCAAAGCAATGGTTTGAGTCGGTATGAATATCGTCGTCGCTGGACTACACCAGGACAAATCACGGATGTGCCCAAGCCGGTATTTCTGGGCACGCAATCTTCGGCGGGTAGCTATGATGGCAGTCGTTTTCTGTATGACGGAAGCTATATCCGCTTAAGAGATATCAGTTTCTCCTACAGCCTTCCTAAGAGTTGGCTGGCCAAGGCAAAGGTTTCTTCGGGCCGTCTCTACGTACGGGGACAGAATCTTTTTACCTATGTACGAGACAAGCGTTTCAATACAGACCCCGAGGTGGGTATCGACGGGGTGATGTCGCAGCGTCCTCCTGTTTTCAACACAGTACTGTTCGGAGTTGATTTCACTCTTTAAAAATTCATCGCCTAATTGATAAATTTAATTCATATGCGTATCAAAAATTATTCGTTGGTCTTGGTTTCCCTGCTGGCGTTGGTAACCCTCTCTTGCAAGAAGAGTTTTACCGATGTTCGTCCACAGCAAAGTGTCTTTACCACCGATGTATTCTCTAGTCTGAGTACGGCTCGTGCCGCTGTAAATGGATTGTACTCTCAAATGCAATCCTACAGTTACTATGGACGTGATGCCATGGTCATACCCGAGGTGCTTTCTGACAATGCCACTCGTAGCGTCCGCACGGGTAATCGTTACACAGGAATGAATACCATGACCCATACGGCCACTGATGCCAACGTGGGTCGCTTATGGGATGAATTATATCGCGTCGTAGTCAATGCCAACGCTATTATTGCCAATGAAGAGAAATTAAAAGGAATCGTGGCTCCGTTAGAATTACCCGAGCTCACCCAGTTGATCGGAGAGGCTTATGCCGTGCGCGCTATGGTTTATTTTGATCTGGCTAAGTTCTTTTCTCGTCCACTGACTTTTACTAGCGATGGCTCACATCTTTGCGTGCCATTGGTATTGAATCCTGTCACGACGGTGGCCGACGTAACGTATCCTGCCCGGGCTACGGCCAAGCAAGTATATGACCAGATCAATCTCGATCTGAATGCTGCACTCGAACGTTTGCCCGCCTCAGGAAATGTGATCGTCAATGGGGTGGCTAACCCTTCTTGGCAGCGTATTCGGTTCAATCGTTTTACTGCATTGGCTCTTCGTGCCCGTATTGCTGTATATAAATCCGATTGGCCTGTTGCCGTGGCCTCGGCCTCAGAGGTGATCAATTCAGGTCGTTATACGCTGTACTCGTATGCCGGTATGTTACAAGAATTCAGAACGGTGGGTAATTCCGAGTCTATTTTAGAGGTAGCCAATAACACCAACGATAATCCGGGAACGGATTCTTATTCTTACTTGTGTAGCCAGCTGGGCTATGGAGAAGTGCTGGGTACAAGACAAAGTATGAATAGTCGCAGCACCGGTACCACCTTATCTACCTTTAGAGGACTGTACGAGGCTTATTCCGCCACCGATAGTAGAAGAGAGTTCGTTGCCTTGGGAAACCGTAATTCATTAGGAGGAGAAGTAAACGTACCACTGGCACTCAAGTACACCAATATTTCTACCTTCTTGGAAAATACCAAGGTCTTACGTTTTGCAGAGATGTATCTCTCCAGAGCCGAGGCGCTGGCCAGACAAGCTGCGCTTACCAACGACCAGGCCGCCTTAAATAGTTCCGTGGCCGACCTCAACTTATTGAGGGCACGTCGCGATACCGCCACGGGTAGCCGTCCGCTTGTAGTGAGTTTGCTGCCTACGCCACCTGTCGGACAGATCAGTGTGAACGCCTATATCGATACGATCATGTTGGAGCGTAGAAGAGAATTCGCTCTCGAGGGGCAGCGCCTCTTTGATCTTAATCGTACCCGTACCAATTATGTAAAGATCAGTAGTGCGGGCAATGCGGTTTCTCGTCTGGTAGATTATAATGCCACCACCAGCAGTTTTTATGTAAGAACAATTCTGCCCATTCCCGTAGGAGAGGTGCAGGCTAATTCCAATCTGGTTCAAAATCCTGGCTTCTAAGTTGTGGAGTCCATTAAGCTTATCGATGTCAAATAGCATGCATTATAAAAAACAGTACACGTCAGGTTTGATCGGATTGAACCCTCTTGCACCAACGTGTAGGGCGGCCCTATTGGGTGGGCTGCTTTTTTTGATGCTGTCTGTTCAGGCACAAACCCCGTTATTACAGAAAGGAAAGCAATCTTTTTTATTTTCTTCACCTCAGCTTGATCTTCCCACTTCGGTTACGGTCTGGATGTATAGCCCGTCAAATCGGCCCGATACGCTTCCGTTGGTGATCATGTTGCATGGGGCCGAGCGAAATGCCTCCTCATACATTGATCAGTGGGCTCCAGTGGCCGATCTGTATCAGTTGGTAGTGATCGCACCTGTTTTTGATAAAGAGAGCTTTAAAGGAAGTGATCGGTATAACTTAGGAAATGTATGGAGCGAAGCTACCGAGCGCTTTACCCCGTCTAACCAATGGACTTTTTCTGTCATTGAACCACTTTTCGATCAGGTCGTAAAGGGCTTGGGTAGTCGCGAAAAGCAGTATTTTTTATCGGGTCACTCTGCCGGCGCACAATTCGTGCATCGCTTTCTCTATTTTATCCCCGAGAACCGCGCAGCCAAAGTCTTTATGGCCAATGCTGGCTGGTATACCTTGCCCGATCTACAAAGGGATTATCCATTTGGCATAAAAAATATCCCTAATGCCAATAAGGTGTTGACGCCCTTTTTCAAAAAACCCTTGCTACTTGCTCTGGGAGAGGCCGATACGGATACTACCAGTGCCAATTTTCAAAAGGGATATCCCTACGCAGAACAAGGTGCCAACCGCTTTGAAAGGGGTAAGAATTTTTTTAAGCTAGTGCGGACCATGGCAAACGACCTTAAGACTCCCTTGCATTGGACAATGATATCGCTGCCCGGTGTGGCGCATTCTAATGCTGAAACAGCCAAGCAGGCTGGTGCTTTCTTCCGCTCTGTTCATTATCCTTCTTCAATTTTTAAATAACTCGTAATCCTCATCGTACAATCAACCGCTATGAACCTTCGAATTAACCACTTGCTCCATTCTTTATTCTGCTTTTTTTCTTTGATCGCATTGGTCTCTGCAACTCAAGCGCAGACCGTTCTCTTTGCTGAGAATATGGGCGTACCCTCAGCCACTACAGTAGTTACATCCTACACTGGATGGCAAAATGCAGGCGTCCTAAGTTTCTCCAACGGTGAGCAGGCCGCCTCTGCCGATGTTCGTACTACTAACGCGTCTTCAAATTATCCCTCGGCCTCTGGCGGAGGGAATGTATTTTATACGGGAACATCATCGACCAACGCGGGTGGATTTTCCATTGAAGGCA
>JBIIHS010000042.1:0-9828 GCA_044235515.1 Chitinophagaceae bacterium
ACGAAAGCGGGGCCGGTATGGTTCTCTCTCAAAAAGGACTCAATGCGTTTGGCAAACAGGTGGTGCAACGACTCAACCAATTGGGAGTGATCGTAGACTTATCGCATGTAGGAGAGCAAACCTTCTATGATGCATTGTCCATTACGCAAAAGCCGGTGCTGCTAACGCATAGCTCGGTGTGGAGTTTGTGTCCGGTGTTCAGAAATGTGAAAGATGAGCAGCTGATGGCGTTGAAAAAAAATGGCGGTGTTGTTTGCGTCAATTTTTATCCTGCGTTTATCAGTAAGGATTTTGTGGCTCAACAACGCTATTGGAATGGGCCTGGTAAAGACTCCGTTTTTGCTTTATACAAGCTCTCCGATACCAATAGCGCCAAACAAGACTGGCAAAAGAGTATGGCCACTGCCCTCGATAACGCTCGGCCAGGTCTGGCGGAAGTAGCCGATCACATCGACCATATCGTAAAATTGATCGGGGTCGATCATGTCGGTATTGGTGCCGATTTTGACGGGATCGGTTTTGTGCCTCGTGGGTTAGAGGATGTCAGCACCTATCCCCGCCTTACCGAGGAGTTGATCCGGCGCGGTTATCATAAGAAGGATATCAAAAAGATACTCGGCAGGAACGTATTAAGAGTGATCAAGGCCAATTGTCCCTGATCACGCAGGGGCTGCTAAGTTGTATTTTTGTTCCGTGTAGGCTCCGTATCGATCAGCGTAAGAACAGCATCTCCCTATATTTGGGCAAGTACCATTCCTTGTCATCGACCAGCAGTTCTAATTTATCGACATGATAGCGGATCGCATCAAAGAACGCATCCTTTACTTTTTCTTGGTAGGCGATGGCTTTTTGACGGGTGTCCGATACTTTATTGCAGACTTTCCGCGCCTCTATCATTTTCTCAACTAGGTCGCTTGTTTGATTGATATGATTGGAGATCTCACTAAGGATCTGTAGTTGGTTGGCAAATCCCGTTTCTTTGATACCAGCCTCTTTTAATCCCCGTATATTGGAGGCCAGCAGATTTTGATAACGGATAGCGGCGGGCAGCACATGGCTGGTAGCCAGTTCACCCATCATGCGACTTTCGATCTGTACTTTCTTGATATACTTTTCGAGCTCGATCTCGTGACGGGCCTCCAATTCTTGATGAGAGTAGATGCCGTTGTCATGAAAGAGTTGCTTTGCTTTTTCGGTTACCATCGCATCGAGGGCCAGCGGTGTTGTCTTTACATTGGGAAGTCCGCGCTTGGCCGCCTCTTTTTCCCAGGCCTCGCTGTAGCCGTCCCCTTCGAACAATACCTTTTCGCTCTTGATAATGTATTCCCGGATCACTTGCATGATGGCGATCTCTTTTTTCTCGCCTTTTTCGATCAGGCCGTCCACCTCTTTTTTGAAATCGCGCAGGGTTTGAGCCATGATGGTATTGAGCACGGTCATGGGATTTGCGCAATTGGCAGAAGATCCTACGGCTCTAAACTCGAATTTGTTACCGGTAAAGGCAAAGGGAGAGGTGCGATTGCGATCGGTATTGTCCATCAACAACTCTGGGATGCTCTTGTGGATATCGATCTTAAGAAGACTCTCATCGGTTTCGTCCATGCCGGCCGATACTCTCTCTTTAACGTCATTGAGTACTTTACTGAGGTATTGTCCCGTAAATACAGAGATAATGGCAGGAGGGGCTTCGTTCGCACCCAGTCGATGGTCATTGGGAGCCGAAGCGATCGAGGCACGCAGCACATCAGCATAATCATGTACGGCCTTGATGGTGTTGACAAAGAAGGTCAGGAACATCAAATTGGTCTTGGGCGTTTTTCCGGGGGCCAACAAATTGACACCAGTATCGGTGGCCATGCTCCAGTTATTGTGCTTTCCGCTTCCATTGATGCCAGCAAAGGGTTTCTCATGCAGCAGCACGCGAAGATGATGACGACGGGCCACTCTCTCCATTACGTCCATTAGTAATGAATTATGATCTACGGCTACGCTTACCTCTTCGAAAATGGGAGCACATTCGAACTGAGCTGGCGCTACTTCATTATGGCGGGTACGCAGCGGGATCCCTAATTTGTACGATTCGTTCTCAAAATCTCGCATGTACGCATATACTCTTTCCGGAATAGAACCAAAGTAGTGGTCTTCTAACTGTTGATTCTTAGCGGAGGAATGTCCAAAAACCGTGCGTCCGGTCATTAGTAGATCAGGACGAGCATTGAACAGTGCCTCATCCATAACAAAATATTCCTGCTCCCATCCTAGGGTCACAGTCACTTTATTGACATTCTTATCAAAATAGTTGCACACCTCGGTAGCGGCCTTACTGAGGGCTTCGGTGGCTTTTAGCAAGGGGGCCTTGTAGTCAAGTGACTCTCCGGTATACGAAACAAAGATGGTCGGTATGCAAAGGGTTTTTCCGTTTCCGATCTCGATTACAAAAGGCGGAGAGGAAGGATCCCAAGCAGTATAGCCCCTCGCTTCAAAAGTGGCACGCAGTCCCCCGCTCGGAAAGGACGAGGCATCGGGTTCTTGTTGAATTAGCGCGGCTCCATCAAATTCTTCGATGGCCGTTCCATCACTTTTAAGGGTAAAGAAAGAGTCGTGCTTTTCTGCTGTTGTTCCGGTTAGGGGTTGAAACCAATGCGTGTAATGTGTAACGCCTTTTGTCTCGGCCCAAGCACGCATGCCATTGGCGATCTGGTTGGCCATGTCTCGATCAATTTTATGACCTGCCTTTACGGAAGCTCTCAGACTTTTGAAGGCCTCATCGCTTAAAAACTCACGGGCAGTCTTCATGGTAAAGACATTAGCAGCAAAAAAGCTGGTCGTTTTATTAGGTGCACCAACTTGAACATTGTTTTTTTCGGTCAGCTGGCGAATGGCATCAAATCGTAAGGACATGGCTGTAAATTTTGGGCAAAGCAACATAATTTATCCATAAAACCAAATTTTTAGTTATCTGAGGTGGAAAAAATGTGATTTTAAGGCTGAAGAATTGTTTTTTGGGTGCATTTAAATAAAAATATATAATATTATTAAAAATTAATATGTGTAGTGAAATGGAACAACTTTTGCCTTGATCCCGCATTCTATCCGTTAGCTTTGCTCAGCAATTTTTACTAACCCATGAATGTTACTGTCTCTACTGCTGAGCAACTTCGTCTTACCCCCGCCGAATTCGATTTGATCTGTCAAAAATTGGGGCGTACCCCAAACTTCAATGAGCTCTGCGCCTTTTCGGGCATGTGGAGTGAGCATTGCAGTTATAAAAACTCCATCAAGTGGTTAAAGACCTTGCCAAGAGAAGGCGGCAGAATGCTGGTAAAGGCCGGCGAGGAAAATGCCGGACTCATGGACATCGGCGATGGTCTTGGGGTGGTCTTTAAAATTGAATCGCATAATCACCCTTCAGCCATTGAGCCTTTTCAGGGGGCGGCTACTGGGGTAGGAGGAATACATCGTGATATTTTCACCATGGGCGCTCGTCCGATCGCAGCGCTTAACTCACTTCGTTTTGGTCAACTCGATGATGAGAAGACCAAGCATTTATTAGCCGGGGTAGTGCATGGAATTGGCCATTATGGAAATTGTTTTGGCGTGCCAACAGTAGGGGGTGAAATTTATTTTGATAGTTGTTATCAGACAAATCCGCTGGTCAATGCCATGAGTGTCGGTATTGTCAAAGCGGGTCAAACGGTATCTGCTACTGCCGCCGGCGTAGGTAACCCTGTGCTTTTCGTGGGTAGTGCGACCGGTAAGGATGGAATAGGGGGTGCTTCTTTTGCTTCGGCTGATATTACGGCCGAAAGTGCGCAGGAATTACCGGCAGTACAAGTGGGAGATCCCTTTCAGGAGAAAAAACTTCTTGAGGCCTGCTTGGAGGTAATTGCAACCGGCGCTGTAGTGGGAATGCAAGACATGGGTGCGGCCGGTATTATTTGCTCCACGGCTGAAATGAGTGCCAAAGGAGAAGTGGGAATGCGCATCGATCTTGATAAGGTACCTACTCGTCAGCCCAATATGAAAACCTGGGAATTGCTTTTGAGCGAAAGCCAGGAAAGAATGTTGCTGGTAGCAAAAAAGGGAGAAGAAGATAAAGTGATAAAGGTCTTTGAGAAATGGGACCTGCCTTGCTCCGTAATTGGGGAAGTAACCGAAAATGGGATCCTGGATTTTTACATGCATGGACAACTCGAGGCATCGATACCTGCCCATGAGTTGGTATTAGGCGGCGGAGCTCCTCAATACGAAAGGGATTATAAGCGGCCTTCTTACTTCGATGCGATAGAGCAATTTGATCCCGCTTCTGTTGCGCTTCCAGTCGATAGTAGAGAAACGGCTGCTAAGTTGATCGCCCTTCCGACCATAGCGTCGAAACGCTGGGTCTATCGTCAATACGATAGCATGGTGGGAACCGGTAATACCAATACCAATGCTCCTTCTGATGCGGCCGTGGTGTTAGTAAAAGGAACCCGTAAGGGATTGGCCATTACCACCGATTGTAATAGTCGCTATGTGTATGCCGATCCGCGCAAAGGGGCCATGATCGCAGTAAGTGAGGCGGCACGTAATATCGTTTGTTCCGGCGGGCTCCCCCTAGGCGTTACCAACTGTCTCAATTTTGGTAATCCTTATGACAACGAGGTCTATTACCAGTTCACCGAAGCCATTCAGGGAATGGGGGCCGCTTGTCGAAAATTCGATACACCGGTAACGGGAGGAAATGTTAGTTTTTATAACCAGAATCCAGACGGTCCGGTATTTCCCACCCCTACGATCGGAATGGTGGGCCTGCTAGAGAATATCGATAGCAAGATGACGCTGGGCTTTAAAGAAGAAGGCGATGAAATTTATTTGCTGGGTACCGTTACCAACGATCTGGGTTGCTCGGAATATTTGCATCGGCTCTGTGGGGTTACCCATTCTCCTGCTCCTTATTTTGAGTTGGACGAAGAATATGCAGTACAGCGATTGATCACTTCGTTGATCGATGCCCGTTTGATCTCCAGTGCGCACGATGTAAGTGAAGGGGGGCTTATAACCACATTGCTCGAAAAGAGCTTTGTAAAGGGGCTGGGCTTTTCTGTAAAAGGTCCCGAAAGAGCAAACGATGGTAAGCCACTCCGTGCCGATGCCTGCTGGTTTGGAGAAGGTCAAAGCCGAGTGGTGGTGAGCGTGCCTGCTCAAAACCGCAATGCTTTTCTTCAGCATGTGGCCCAAGGGCCAGTACCGATTACCCTGCTGGGGCAAGTGACAGGAAACTTCGTATTGGTCGATGGAGCGAACTGGGGAGCGGTAGCGGACTGGCAGCATCGCTACGACAGCGCCATTGAAAGCTATTTGTCAAAAGGGGTATAACATACACACGAACACAGGGGAATTTTTATTACCTTTACACGACCTCCGCCCCTTTTTCTTGCTTATTCTTTATTGCTCGTAAGAGTGCGTTCAGGTCAATTGATTGGTTTAACCGATTGAATAAAATTGATGCTGCATGGCTAAGTACATTTTTGTAACCGGAGGAGTTACTTCTTCATTAGGTAAAGGGATTATCGCCGCTTCGCTGGCCAAATTGTTGCAAGCCAGAGGGCTTCGGGTTACCATTCAAAAATTCGATCCTTATATCAACGTAGATCCTGGTACCTTGAATCCCTATGAGCATGGAGAATGTTATGTAACAGAGGATGGGGCCGAGACGGATCTGGACCTGGGGCATTACGAACGTTTTTTGAATATCTATACTTCACAGGCAAACAATGTCACCACGGGTAGGATCTACCAGACCGTTATCAACAAAGAACGCGAGGGCGCTTTCTTAGGAAAGACCGTACAAGTCGTTCCACATATTACCGACGAGATCAAGCGACGCATGAAGCTCTTAGGGCAGACTGGCGAGTTCGATGTGGTCATTACGGAGCTGGGCGGTACCGTTGGCGATATCGAAAGTCTTCCTTTTGTAGAATCGGTCCGTCAATTACAATGGGAGTTACCCGAGGAAGACACGGTGGTGGTTCATCTCACCTTGATCCCTTATCTGAAAGCCGCCAAGGAACTAAAGACCAAGCCTACCCAGCATAGCGTCAGGATGCTTAGCGAAGAGGGAGTCCATCCCGATATTATCGTTTGTCGCACCGAGCGGTCGCTGAGTCCCGAGCTAAAGAGAAAGATCGCTTTGTTCTGTAATGTTAAGCCCGAGGCGGTCATAGAGGCGGCCGATGCAAGCACTATTTATGAAGTGCCGGTGCTTATGATGCGCGAAGGACTTGATACCATCGTACTCAAGAAATTGAATCTGACCGCTACCCGTGAGCCTGAGCTTTCAAAGTGGAAACAATTTCTTGATAAGCTGAAATACCCCAAAGGAAAAGTAGCTATCGGGCTGGTCGGAAAGTACATTGAATTGCAAGATGCGTACAAATCCATCTTGGAATCATTTATTCATGCCGGCGCCATGAACGAATGTCAGGTGCAGGTACATAACGTGCATAGCGAATACATTACATCCGATAATGTAGCCGAGAAGCTAGCGGGCCTCGATGGCTTGTTGGTGGCTCCGGGATTTGGACATCGGGGTGTAGAGGGTAAGATCACGGCCGTGCGTTATGCCCGCGAAAACAAACTTCCCTTCTTTGGTATTTGTTTGGGTATGCAAATGGCAGTTATTGAGTTTGCCCGCAATGTGTTGGGAAAGGAGTTGGCCAATTCTACCGAAATGGACCCACAAACTCCGCATCCTGTTATCGATTTGATGGATGAGCAAAAAAAGGTAACGGCTAAAGGGGGGACCATGCGGCTGGGCGCTTATCCCTGTCACATTGTAAAAGGAAGTCTCGCCCATCGCATATATGGTCAGGAGCAAATCACAGAGAGGCATCGCCATCGTTGGGAATTCAATAATAAGTATCTGGCCGATTTTGAAAAGGCCGGTATGTTGGCCAGCGGCAAGAACCCTGCCACCGGACTAGTGGAGATCATAGAATTGACCGAACATCCATTTTTTATAGGGGTGCAGTATCATCCAGAACTGAAAAGTACGGTGGAGAATCCCCAGCCCTTGTTCGTGGAATTCATAAAGGCCTCGTTACAGCATGCAGAGAACCGATTAATCCCCTCTGCTGCTCGTGCTGCCAGTCTTCGCTAACCAAGGGGGCTCAATTGCCGTTCCCTTATCTTTGTCCGCTCATTTTAAGCCAAACCAATAGGTCATGAATTTTGATCGCAACACGGTAATCGGATATCTGATTCTTGCTGTATTATTCTTTGCCCTTTTTTATTCAATCAATCAAAATCAACTGGCTGATAATAAGACAAAGGCCCGCGAGCGATTTATCGCCGATTCCATTGCCAATGCCAACCGACCTAAAGTTGATCCAACGGTTCTTCGGGCCGACACCCTTCGGGCCGATAGATTAAACAGATTGGCAACGGCCGGCTATTTTTCGACAGCCGTTTCCGGTGAACCCGAGGTCATTACGCTTTCAAACGCGCTGATGACGGTTTCTTTTACCACAAAGGGCGGGCAAGTGGCTGAAGTAAAGCTTAGCGGATTTGACCAGCATAAAGACACGGCCAATGTTGTTATGGCCAAAGGGCTATACAATCAGCTCAGCTACGAGATCAAAACAGGAAGCAACAGTACAGCGCAAACGGCCGATTTGTTTTTTACGCCGGCTGCCGTTACCACCGCACCCGATGGGAGCCAGACCCTGCGCATGTCCATCGGGAGTACCGATAGCACCCAGCCGGTCAATCTTACGCATGTGTATACCATCCATCCCGATAGTTACCTGATCGATTTTTCGATCGAGGTAAAAGGGGCCGAGCAATTGCTTACTCAAGGATTACTTTCGTTACAGTGGCAATATGAGGCGTTCAAACAAGAGAGTGATGTTGCCTATGAGAAGCAAAATACACAAGTGGGGTTTGAGGAGGATGGTGAGTTCGACTACTTTACGATCGGGAACAGAAGTGAGCTACAATTTCCTACATCAGTTTCTTGGTTGGGATTTCGCCAGCGTTTTTTCTTTGCGGCGCTAGCCGCTAAGACCGGCTTCAAAGAAGGAAGAGTTTCTTGGACCTTGCCAAACGATTCGCTGGGTGTCGTCATTCGAAGTGCGTCCTCATTTAAATTGCAATTAGCAGCTACCGGTGAAACACGCGCCGATCTGAATTTATATTACGGGCCCTCCGATTATCAAATACTTAAGAATACGCCCTATGGGTTCGATCGTGTAGTCAACCTGGGTCAGGGCGTATACGCGTTTGTTCGGCCCATCAACAAGTATATCATTGTTCCCATTTTTGATTTCATGCGTCAGCTAAGCGGTGCCAGTCTTGGACTTGCTATTGCCTTGCTTACGCTATTCATCAGATTGGTTACGTCCCCACTTACCTATTCTAGTTACCTGAGTGGGGCTAAAATGAAAGCACTTCGTCCTGAGATCGCCAAGCTGAAAGAAAAATTTGGTGACGATCAGCAAACGATCAGTATGGAGCAAATGAAATTGTTCCGTGAGGCCGGTGTCAATCCGCTGGGAGGTTGTATCCCTGCTTTATTGCAGATCCCCATCTTCTTTGCCTTATTTAGTTTCTTCAACTCGGAGATCAGTTTACGGGGAGCGGCCTTTTTATGGTCGGGCGACCTGTCAGCCTATGATGCCCCCATTCAATTCGGGTTTCATATTCCGTTGTTTGGAGACCACCTGAGTTTATTTAACCTGCTGGCTACCTTAACCAGCTTGCTGATCTCTGTGTACAGTATGAGCATGAGTCCGGATCAAAGCAATCCGCTGATGAAGTACATGCCCTACATCTTTCCATTCTTTATGCTCTTCTTTTTTAACAACCTTCCTTCGGCCCTTACCTGGTACTACACTGTTTCGAATCTCATTACCCTGGCCATGCAATACGTGATACAGAACTATATTATCGATCATGATAAGATATTGGCGAAGATTCAAGAGAACCGAAAGAAGCCGAAGACCAAGTCCAAGTGGCAAGCGAAATTGGAGGAGTTGCAAGAGCAACAAAAAAAATTAAAGGAGCGTAAATAATTGCAGTAAATTACTAATCGTAATTCGCTGGCGGATGTTCAAATCACTGTTATTTGCATTATTGTTAGGTGCGGGTCTCAGCACGTTCGCGCAGGCCCAACGAAGACTTACAGAAGCTACCCTTGCCTATACGGTATACTTGGATGCAACGACCACTGACACCACGGTCTCGACCCAGACAGCTACTACAATCTGTTATCTTAAAGGAATCAACAGTCGGACCGACCTGGTTACCCCGGTAGGCAAGCAGTCCACTATTTATTTGGCCAAGACAGAGCAAGTCATCTTGTTAAAGGAGTACGGAAACCAACGCTATATGACGCGATTAACAAGGGCTCAGTGGGAGCAGTCCAATAGCAAATACCGCGAGGCCACACTCGACTTTCAAGCAGATACGCTGCGTATAGCAGGTTATTTATGTAGTAAAGTGATCGCAACGCTAAAGGACTCGTCTTCATTTACTATCTGGTACACCCGGGAGTTAATTCCGCTGAATAAAACATTCTTGCCCCTGGCCAATCTAGTACCCGGACTAATTCTTTCTTTTGAAACACTGGTCGGAGACAATAAGGTGCTTTATCAAATCGACCAGCTCCTTTTTAATCCCGTGCAACAAATGTTGTTTGACATCCCGGAGACGGGGTATCGTTTGCTAGATAATAAGTAAGGAGGAAATTAATTTTGGGCAACGTGGCAATTAGTGATTGCCCATAGCGCGATTGCCAAGTTCGATCTTAACCTTGTTCACCAACACATTCTTTTTGAATGGTAGTGT
>JBIIHS010000207.1:0-2957 GCA_044235515.1 Chitinophagaceae bacterium
TAAATGCTTTATTGACCAACCACACCCCTAACAGGGTAACGAGTCCGCCGCCCAAAATATAGGGGGTGATCTTATCATCAAAAAGAAGGGATCCACATATCAAGGCCACTACTGGATTTACATAGGCGTAGATCGAAGCTTGTTCGGTCGGAAGGTGTTGTAATGCGTACAAGTAAGCGATAAAGGAAAGTACCGATCCAAAAAAGACAAGATATCCGATCACCATCCAAGCGCGAAGCGGAATCGATGACAGGGGTACCGCCCATCCGGTAGCTTGTGTAAAGCTCGTCAGCACAATTCCTGATATCAGCATTTGAATTCCTAAACTAAAATAAGGATTGAAATGCGTGGCTTGTTTTTTGGTGTATAAGGTTGCAAAGGCCCAGGTCCAGGTGGCGATCAGCGAAAGTGTAATGCCGAATCGAAAATCGGGGTCTAAAAAATCGCCAAGATGATCATAAAATATAATGCAGACGCCGCCGAATCCCAGCAAGAGTCCGGTAATAGCTTTGCCGGGCATTTTTTCTTTTTGGGTAAAGAATCCGATAATAACTAACCAGAGTGGAAAGATGGCCCCCATAATGGAGCCCAACCCAGCCGAAATATATTTTACGCCCCAAGTGCTGAGCCCGTTACTCAATACAAAATTCAAAACGCAAAGTAATAGGATCGGTCTCCATTCCTTGCCCCGTGGTAATGCTGCTCGCTGGTAGAGGAAAAAAAATACATAGAGTATACCCGCCGCCAGTTGACGCATACCAGCCAATTGAAGGGCCGGTATATGACGCGTACCTTCTTTGGAGGCTACCCAGGTGGTACCCCACAAAAAGCAAACGGCCGCCAAGGCCAAGATCGCTTTGGGCCGGGTGTTGTGTTGGGTATACGTAGACAAGAAGCGATAGATTAATGCTTGAAGTGTCGTTGCCCTGTCATCACGAGTATCAGTTGGTGCTCTTTACAGTAATCGATGGAGTCTTGATCGCGAATGGACCCACCAGGCTGAATAAAGGCCGTAATGCCGGCCTGGTGTCCCAATTGCACACAATCACCGAAGGGAAAGAAGGCATCACTGGCCATTACCGCGCCCTGTAAGTCTGCGGTAAATTGTCTGGCTTTATCAAGTGCTTGTCGAAGGGAATCGATACGGCTGGTTTGTCCGCAGCCCTTTCCGATGAGTTGTTTATTTTTTACCAAGGCAATCGCATTCGATTTTAGGTGCTTGGCGATCAGGTTGGCAAATAACAGATCGTTTTTTACCATATCGTTACAGAGGGGGCCAGCAACCTGCTTCCATTCGTTTATATTTCCGTTGTCGCTGTCTTGCGCTAATACTCCATTGAGTACAGAGCGAAACTGTCGGGTCACGGCCGGTTGCGGGTGCAGTTGTAGTAGTATTCGATTCTTTTTTGTTTGCAACAGGGTAAGCGCTTCTTTCTCGAAAGCGGGCGCCATCAGTACTTCAAAGAATATATCTTGAATAGAGGAAGCCGTTTCTTTATCGATAGGGCGATTACAAATGAGTACCCCTCCAAAGGCGCTTTCCGGATCGCCGGCCAGTGCCGCTTGCCAGGAATCAAAAACAGTTGAACGCTGCGCTACACCACAAACATTATTATGCTTGATGATGGCAAAGCTAGTGGCATCGAATTCTCTGATAAGTTGTAGCGCCGCTTCCACATCCAGTAAATTATTATAAGAGAGTTCCTTGCCATGCAATTGGGTAAAGAGTTCTTCGGTACGACCGTAAAATAAAGCGGACTGGTGGGGGTTCTCTCCATAGCGCAGTGAACGCGAGGTGCCAATAGCGGCTACAAAACCGGTAGCTCCCATTGGGTCGAAATACTGAGCGATAGCGGCATCGTATTGGGCTACGATGGCAAAAGCCTGGGCGGCTAATTGTTTACGTTGGGCAAGGCTTATGATCCCTTTTTGTTCTTGTAATAGCTGCACCAGGTAGGGATATTCTTTTTTTGCAGCGACTACAGCAACGTCATTGAAGTTTTTAGCAGCGGCTCTGATCATGGAAGGACCGCCAATATCAATTTTTTCGATGATGGCCTTTTCTTCGTTGGTGGATTTTACCGTCTCTTCGAACGGATACAGGTCTACGATCACCAGGTCAATAGCTGGAATATGATGATCCTGCATTTCTTGCAGATGTGTTGCCTCATCTCGTTTACCAAGAATGCCCCCAAAGACAGAAGGGTGCAAGGTTTTGACCCGCCCACCTAAGATGGAGGGATAGCCCGTTAGTTTTTCAACCGGAATAACGGGAACACCTAGTTCCGAGATAAAGGCTTGTGTGCCTCCGGTAGAGTAGATCGTGACCCCTAATGCATGTAGTTGATGAATGATGGGTTCCAGACCATCTTTATAAAAGACGGAAATGAGGGCGGAGCGAATTTGTTTTTCCATTGCAAAAAACGGGGCTGTTAAGGAGAGGCGAAGGTACTCTATCGAAGGGAGCTTACAAAGGCGCCGATCCGTTTTGTATCATGTATGCTGATCTGAAAACTGTCGAGTAAAGAAAGCCAGCGCTGGCGAGTTCGTTCCCCGACCGAACCGTCTAGTACAGCTTTTCGGATCTTTCTATTCAGTAACCAACTTTCACCTTGGTAGGGGGCCCGGTGGCCGATGATCAATAGATCGATCGGAGTCGAGTCGGGTGCAGGGGGTATCCTCTCTTTATCGGCTATCCAAATTTTTAAGTTACCATATTGGATTTGTGGAGTATACGATAAGGAGCTTATTTTTTGAATCCCGGCTGCTTGTCTGGACGGCCGAATGATATAGGCTGCACGCATGGGATCTTTATTTTGTTTGCAATCTACAAGACCGGTGCAACGGTTCCCCTCGATCAGATCGATGGCAGTGACGCCGGGTATCTGGTATACAATCAACCATTTTTGTCTGGACTGTTCGTATCGATGTGCAATTTGTGATCCCAGTAAAAAAAG
>JBIIHS010000208.1:0-2948 GCA_044235515.1 Chitinophagaceae bacterium
CTGGCCGGATTTTATTTGGGGCTCAATGGCCTAGATCTCGTTATGTATGCCTGTGCAAGAAATCGGTTGGTCTTTACCATCCTTGACCCTGTTACCTTACGTCCGATCATCAATGCCTTGCCCGGTAATCCCGGACGTTTTGGTAGTGATCCGGTTTGCGTGCAAACGGCTCAACAGGCCGTGGGAGCAGAATATAATTTTCAGTTTAATGTGCAGGATACGGCGGCTAGAAGAAATGTGGTGAACTTTTTGGATAGTATCCCTGACGGTCATTATGTAGTGGTGCGCAATATCATGGAAACGAATTATCCTGCCAATGCTTATGCCCCCGATTGGAAAAATGATCAACTCTGGCTGGGTTCAGGGAACTCCATTTATCACCGTTTAAAGGACCAAGGGTTTTCTGCTATCGATTCTTTTAATCGCAACCGTGTCTTTGCCTTTATCTATAAAAAAAATCAAGCCCAGGTCTTTTCTCCCCGCTTTGCTTTTAGTGCCGGCATCTACGACCAGTTATTCTTTAGTACGGATATTACAACTACCGACACCCTGGCCAAGATAGAATCACCCCTGTTGGGTCCTGCACGGGGCTGGCAGCAATTGCAATGGCAAGGGACAGGAGAACCCTCGGGTGCTGATTCCGTTTTGCTAGATGTGTATGGTGTAAATAATGCTGGGCAAAGAACCTTGCTGACTCAAGGTATACGCCCCAGTCAGACCACGGTGTCATTAAGTACGGTCGATGCTACCCGTTTTCCGTATTTGCAACTTTCTATGTCTTCGCAAGACATGCGTCATTACACGCCCTATCAGCTTACTCACTGGAGGATCTTGCATCAGCCCGTACCCGAAGGCGCTTTAGCTCCGCATTTATTTCTATCGGTAAAAGATACGGTGGAGCAGGGGGAACCTTACGACTATAAAGTAGCTTTTGTCAATGTCAGTGAATCCGCTTTTGATAGTATCTCGCTTCGTATGACCGTTACCGATGCTGAAAACTTGATCCGTGTGATCCCATTACTTAAGACCAAGCCCTTGCCTCCTGCTGATACTGTAAGGGTGGGTGCTCGCTTGAATACGACCGCCCTGGCCGGAAGCAATACTATTTTTCTTGAGGTAAATCCAAATAACGATCAACCCGAGCAGCATCATTTCAACAATGTGGCTTATCGTTCCTTGTATGTAAGACCCGATCGGGTGCCACCGTTACTGGACGTGACCTTCGATGGGAGGCGGATCGCTAATCGTGACACGGTTTTACCTAACCCCGATATACAGATCTCGCTGCGCGATGAATCCAAATGGATGTTGCTAAATGATACCTCACTGCTATCGATATGGCTTCGTTACCCCTCCGGGGAGTTACGACGAATCTATTACACCGCCGGCGATACACTTCTTTTTTTCGCGGCAACGGACGCGATCAGTAATAAAGCCACCGCCCAATTCAGACCCACCTTGGCTCAAGGGCTATACGAATTAGTGGTGGCGGCCAAAGACAAAGCTGGCAATCGGGCAGGGCAGTTTGATTACCGAATTTCTTTTGTGGTAAGTCCGCCCCGTTACCATGTACAGATACGTTGTTATCCCAATCCCTTTTCAGTTGCTACCTCGTTTGCCTTTACTCTATTGGGTAATTCCTTGCCCATGGACCTTCGTTTGCAGATCTATTCCGCAAATGGGCAATTGGTGAGAGAAGTGCCTACAGCCTTGCTGGGCCCATTACGCGTGGGATACAATCAGCTTTCTTTCCAATGGGATGGTAGGGGTCAGCGTGGGCAACGATTGGCTAGTGGAGCCTATATGTGCCGATTGGTGGCAGCGTCGATGTCGGGAGATTCGCACCCTTACGAAAAAAAGGGAGGGCTTTATTTGATTGGTCAGGGTCAGGTGGTCTTGTTGCCCAATTAGATCTCTCCTTGTTACGATGGCCACGAGACTTTTTAATTGAACCTCTCCGGTAATTAAGCGTTAAATTTGCGGCCACTTCGACAAGTACCCTATGCCTAAGATCGGAATAAATATTGCCACCGGAAGCCTGCAGCAACCCGAGATCATCGTAGGGATCGATCTGGGAACGACCAATAGTTTAGTAGCCATCCTGCATCCGGACAGTCGCGTGCCCATTGCACTTAAAGATCAAGAGGGGCTGGCCCTTGTACCTTCTTTGATCTATTTTGATGAGCAAGGAGGATTAGTGGTGGGAGAGCAGGCCAGACCTTTTTTGCGTTCCCATCCCGAGCGCACCATTTTTTCGGTAAAGCGATTGCTCGGAAAATCGTATAAGGATATTAAAGATCATCAGCAGCATTATGCGTATAAGATCTTGGACGATGACCAGGATAGTCTTGTCAAGATTCAGATGGGGGAACGCTTTTATTCTCCGATTGAACTTTCTTCATTCATATTAAAAGAGCTCAAGGCCCGAGCAGAGCATATGCTCAAGACGCCGGTCAGCAAGGCAGTCATTACCGTGCCGGCTTATTTTAATGATGCTCAGCGACAAGCTACTCGTGATGCCGGCAAACTCGCCGGGCTCGATGTATTGCGAATTATCAATGAACCTACTGCTGCCAGTCTGGCGTATGGGCTTGGTACAGACCCATCACAACAAAAAACGATTGCTGTATATGATTTGGGCGGTGGAACCTTCGATATTTCTATTTTACGGATCAACAACGGGATCTTCGAAGTGCTATCTACCAATGGAGATACCTACTTGGGGGGTGATGATTTCGATCGAGCGATTGTTTCGCACTGGATGACACAGCATGCTCTTACCGATGAGATGCTTAGGCAAGACCAGCGGCTCTCGGCCTCGTTGCGGCTGGCTGCCGAGACGGTCAAAAGAGAGTTAAGTGGATCGGATACCAGTACGGTAAGGATAGCGGAATATACGTGCTCTCTTACCAGGGATACCTTCGAACAACTTATTACACCATTGGTAG
>JBIIHS010000209.1:0-2937 GCA_044235515.1 Chitinophagaceae bacterium
CCTCCCTCAGCATACGGAGGACGGACTCAAGATAGAATTTGAAAACGATTGGGTCCATCTGCGAAGTTCCAATACGGAGCCCATTATCCGTATTTATGCCGAAAGCGATCTGGAGAGCAAGGCCGCTGCTCTGGCGCAGCAGTTGATGCGCGATATCAACGAGGTCTCATAAAAGTCCAGAGCTCGTTTCATAGTATATTTGTCTGCCACATGAATCGAATTTACTTAGATAATGCTGCTACTACACCGCTGGACGCCCGCGTTATGGAGGCCATGTTGCCTTACCTGACCACGCACTTCGGTAATCCATCATCGATCTACTCCTTTGGACGGGAAACGCGGTTGGCGGTAGAGAATGCTCGTAAGACAGTGGCCGGTATTGTCAAGGCCAGCCCTGGCGAGATCTTTTTTACCAGTGGCGGCACCGAAAGTGATAACATGGCGCTGGTCGCAGCCGTTCAAGATCTGGGTTGTCGTCACATCATCACCTCGGCAGTAGAGCATCATGCTGTGTTGCATACCGTTGAGCACCTCCAAAAAAAGTATTCACTTACTGTCAGCTATGTTCCCATTACCTCCAATGGACATATCGATCTGGATCAATTGGCAGTTCTAATGGCCAGTTCCACCGAGCGGGTGCTGGTAAGCTTGATGCATGCCAATAACGAGATCGGGAACTTGCTCGATATAGAGCGGGTAGGGGCTATCTGCCAAGAGCACAATGCTATTTTTCATTCCGATACCGTCCAGACATTGGGGCATTACCGTCTTGATTTCAGTAAAAAATGGATCCACTTTGCCACCGGTGCCAGCCATAAGTTTCATGGACCTAAAGGGGTAGGATTGCTCTATGTATCCGATACGATCTCTATTCGACCCATCCTACACGGCGGAGGGCAGGAACGAAATATGCGAGCCGGTACCGAAAATATTTACGGCATCGTGGGTTTTGCCAAGGCACTGGAGTTGGCCGACCAGCAGCTGGAACAGGATACGGCTCATATCCTCTCGTTAAAACGGTATATGGCCGAGGCCCTGCAAAAGCGGGTTCCCGGTCTTGTTTTCAATGGCGATTGGGATGGACAGAGTTTGTATACCGTGCTGAATGTCTCTTTTCCCCGAAACGAAAAAACAGAGATGTTGCTGATGGCCCTGGATATGCAGGGTATCTGTGTCTCCGGGGGGAGTGCTTGCAGCAGCGGAGCCGATCTGGGTAGCCATGTCATCAGAGCCTTGCGTCCTGCCACCGGCGTACCTATCCGTTTTTCTTTTTCGAAATACAATACGAGGGAGCAGCTCGACCATGTGCTTCGTACGCTAGAGACACTGATTTGATGATCCGAGTAGAAAGTTGAACGTATTGTACAGCGGGGTCTAACTACAAATGATACCAGGGATTTCTGCGGCGTTGACGAATGTATTCGTTCAGGTTGCGCCAAAAGGCCAATACCATGTAGATGATCACAGGAGAGCCAAGGGTAAGCACCGAGGTATACATGAAAAACTGGCGAATCCGGCTGGGGGCAATGCCCATTCGATTACCAATGGCGGCACAAACGCCAAAGGCATTCCATTCTACAAATGATTTTACCTTATTCATAGTGCGAGGCTCCTGCTAAGATAGTGGATTCGGCATTTTTTAACAAGCCGCGACTTTCGTAATTTTGCCGCGCAGAACCAAGCTCTTTTAATCATCTCAATTATTCCTCTATTATGGTATTCGACCTGGACCTTATCAAGCAAGTATATGCGAGCATGCCCTCGAAGGTGGCCGCTGCCCGCCAGGCATTGGGCAAGCCTCTGACCTTGAGTGAAAAAATCCTGTACAGTCACCTCTGGAAAGGAGTGTCCCTGTCCGATTATGCCCGGGGAAAGGATTATGTGGATTTTGCCCCCGACCGTGTGGCCATGCAAGATGCAACGGCACAGATGGCCTTATTGCAGTTCGATACCACGGGTAGAAAAAAAGTGGCCGTGCCCTCCACCGTACATTGCGATCACCTGATCGTAGCCAAGCAAGAGGGTAAGACCGATCTGAATAAAGCCGTTGCCGACAACGAAGAGGTTTATAATTTTCTGTCATCGATCTCCAATAAATACGGAATCGGCTTTTGGAAACCCGGCGCCGGTATTATTCACCAGGTGGTATTAGAGAATTATGCTTTTCCGGGGGGGATGATGATCGGAACCGATTCTCACACCGTCAATGCCGGCGGACTGGGCATGATCGCGATCGGGGTAGGTGGTGCTGATGCTTGCGATGTGATGGCCGGTTTGAGCTGGGAGTTGCTGATGCCAAAACTTATCGGAATCAAATTAACAGGAAAGTTAAGTGGATGGACCTCTCCCAAGGATGTTATTCTTAAAGTGGCTGGTCTGCTCACCGTAAAGGGAGGAACCAATGCCATCGTGGAATATTTTGGAGAAGGGGCTACTTCGATGAGCTGTACCGGCAAGGGTACGATCTGTAACATGGGTGCCGAGATCGGGGCTACCACTTCTACCTTTGGATACGATGAGAGCATGAGTCGTTATCTCAAAGCAACCGGTCGCGCCGAAGTGGCCGCTGCAGCCGATGCGATCAAAGAATACCTAACGGGCGATCCCGAGGTGTATGCCAATCCTAAAAAGTATTTCGACGAAGTATATGAAATCGATCTCAGTGAATTAGAACCACACCTGAATGGGCCATTTACGCCCGATCTGGCGACGCCTATTTCGCAAATGAAAGAGGCCGCCGCTAAAAATAACTGGCCTACCAAGGTCGAAGTAGGATTGATCGGTAGCTGCACCAACTCCTCTTACGAAGACATTAGCCGTGCGGTAAGTTTAGCCCGACAAGTAGCTCAAAAAGGGCTTAAGACCAAGGCAGAATTTACCATTACACCCGGAAGTGAGCAGGTGCGCTATACAATTGAAAGAGACGGATTCTTAGAG
>JBIIHS010000043.1:0-9754 GCA_044235515.1 Chitinophagaceae bacterium
AATTGTTCCCATTTTTTGTCAACAGATGTTATGGTAGCATCATCGGCTACGATTATATTGGGCCAATCACGCTGAAAATTATCAAGCTCCTTTGTTTTTCTGGTTCCATCAAGTCCAAGGCAACCGATTGAAGGCGATTCATCGTATCGATACAAGATATGGTCTCTTTTGGGATCCAGATTATTGCAAAAACGCCAGAGCGCTGTCGGTAGGTCGCATGGATCGACCGTATGCTCTACGTATAAGATCATTTTAATTCCCCTGATGGGCTGAAGTGTAGCCAGAGAAGCATGCAATGCCCTGATATGACCCGGTCTCTCTTTTTTAACGGAAATGATGAGACAAGGAATATCTTTTTCGATCAACGAAGCATTGACTGCCTTGATTTCCGGATAGGTTGCGGTCAATGCCGTGACGATCTGCTGGGCATGTAAAGGGCCATTTATGATGGCTAATCCATCTTCGATCTCCTCGGGAAATTTGGCCGTTCCGTCAATACACATTTTACCACCAAAGCCGAGTTTACTACAACTGTGATCAAGAACGTCCATGGGTCCACTCGAAAAAACAATATCCGTTACCGGATTGAGATGTTTAAAAACGTAACGAGTCAACGCCTCATAATCTTGTATTCGCACACCTTGATCGGCCAGTACCAAGATCTTATTGAACATCATCTGCCCGGCTCCCCACATGGCATTCATTACTTTTTGGCCTTGACCTGCATATTCTTTGTGAATCTGAGCAATAACCAAATTATGGAAAACGCCTTCGACCGGCATATCCATGTCCAGTATCTCCGGAATCATCGTCATCTTGATGGGCGCTAGAAAAATACGCTCTGTTGCTTTGCCAAGCCAGGCATCCTCTTGCGGTGGTATCCCCACGATGGTGGCAGGATAAACGGCGTTCTTGCGATGTGTAATGGCCGTTATGTGAAAACGGGGATACCAATCGGGTAAGGAATAATAACCAGTATGGTCACCAAAAGGGCCTTCCCAGATCAACTCGTCTGAAGGATCTACATAACCCTCTATAATAAAATCAGCATCGGCAGGCACTTCTATGGATGGTTGTGAGAGGCACTTGACCAACTCCACTTTCTTTTTACGCAAAAACCCGGCTAACATATACTCATCCACATTTTCGGGTAAGGGAGCCGTGGCACTATACGCATAGACAGGATCTCCCCCCAAGGCCACAGCCACGGGCATTTTTTCTCCTCTTTTTTTATACTCGGCAAAATGCTTGGCGCTTACTTTATGTTTATGCCAATGCATGCCGGTTAGCGTTGGACCAAAAACCTGCATGCGGTACATACCCACATTTCGACTTTGTGTGTTGGGATCTTTTGTGTGAATCACAGGGAGCGTAACAAAGGGGCCACCATCCTTTGGCCAACAAGTAATAACCGGGATCTTTGACATATCGGGCTTTTCCATGACCACTTCTTGACAAGCTCCCCTTCCCTTTTTGACGGCTGGCATCCAGCTGGCAAAAGCACCGATCTTGGGTAACAACTTTAATTTGTCCAGCATCGATTCCTTGGGCGCGGATAACAACTTGAACAACCCTTCGATCTCGCGAGCAGTCTCATCGAGGTCGTTTACACCCAAAGCAAGACACATTCTTCGCTCACTTCCATAGGCGTTCATCAAAACCGGAAAATCATACCCGGTATTCTCAAAAAGAAGGGCCTTACCTCCTCCCCCTGATTTACTGATACGATCGGTGATCTCGGCGATCTCGAGATGAGGGTCAACAAAGGTTTTGATTCGAATTAATTCATTGGCCTTTTCGAGGGCGTCGATAAAGGCTTGTTGATCTTTCCAGGCCATAAGGTTGAATTAGCTTAATAACAAAAAGAGGTATTAAAAGTTTAGTTCCACTCCTAGTCCGGCATTGGCAGAAACAATTACCCGGCCGTTATCGAACTGAATTCCGGTGGCCAAATCTTCGTCCAATAAAAGGGGGCCATCCAGGTCGGCATAATCCACAAAAGGAAGTAAATGAGCCAAGGCTGCTGTTCCGACCGAAGATTCATTCATAGAGCCCAACATGATCTTTAGCTTCAAATTCCTCGCCTTTTCTATCATTTGCCGGGCGGGTGTAAGGCCGCTGCATTTGGTCAGTTTGATATTGATTCCATGAAACAGATCCGCACAGCGCGGCACATCGGATAAGCCCACGCAACTCTCATCGGCGATCAAAGGCAATGGAGATTGTTTATACAAGATACTCATGCCTTCCCAATCCTCTTTTGCCAACGGCTGTTCAACCAGTTCCACCCCAATTTCTTTAAGAGCCGGCAATAATTGAAGTGCGGTTTCAAGCGACCAAGCAGCATTGGCATCGACCCGTAGCGTTGACTGGGTATGGGCGCGTATTGCCTTTAGCCTCGGTAGATCATCTGCTGTTCCTACTTTGATCTTGTAGATCGGCCAGGGCTTGGCAAGCATCTTTTCGAGCATTTTTTCTTGGCTGTCGATTCCGATCGTATAATCGGTCAAGGGAGCTCTATCGGTTTGGCCGTTGAATAATTTTTGCAGCGAGACCCCTCGCATTTTACCAAACAAATCCCATCCAGCCATATCAAGTGCACAAACCAAGAAGGGATTCTGCGGAAAAAGGTGATGTAAATAATGCCAATAACGCTCGGGATCTGTAAAGGCAAATTTTTCGACCGCCATTCGCTTTTGCTCCAGGTCGGCCATCATTTGCTCCACAGAAATATTATAATAAGTAATGGCTGGTGCTTCTCCATAACCAGTCCACTTACCCAAGCTTAAGGAAACCAGTAAAGTGGGTTGGTGCGTCTTAGTTCCTTTTGAAATCGTAAAGGGATCCCTGAATTTCAATTGGTGAGCGCTATAGCGAAGCAGCATGTAAAATTTTAGGCAAAGATAAAGCAACGGCTAGTTCAAGCACGTCCTGCTGCCACGATCATTTCTCTTAGCGTATCATTAAATTCAGCATGGTCAATGAGTGTATCCAGATCAATATGCATTCTATACTGCCAGTAGTGTTTGGGGTTGGCCGGATCATTGATACGTTCTTCCCGAGGGTCTTGTCTGCGAATCGTCTCACTGATCCCCAAGAGGTCTTGCATTTGGAAAATGCTCCACATGGCTGGTGACTGCAAATGCTGCTGTATAATGGCGCGGTTGATCCAAGCCTCACAGAAGTAAGGCGCCTCGCCCCAATGTTTCAACTCTCGATTATAAAAAACAGTGGTTCTCTCTCTGTTCTCTTCCCACCACCCCCTGATGGTGCTCATGTCATGTGTAGAGGGAGTAACCACCGATAAATAGGGAGCTTCTGCCGGATTAAAGAACATTTTTTGCGGATCCTTTGGCATACGTTGTATCTCCAAGCTCAAAATTCCATTCTGCTTCATGACATCCGGTACGCAATGCGGCACCATTCCCAGATCCTCACCACAAACAAGCATGTTGGTGGCCGCTTTTAACGTAGGAAGCTTTTGCATGGCCTCGTGATACCAGCATGCATCTTGTCGATGATAGAAATAATCATGATATAATGAGACCAGCGTATCCTGTGTTTTTTTATCCAGATAACGAAAGGAAGTGGTCTTCTCCATGGAGATCCTAAAGTGAAATTTAGTATGCTCCGTGCCAGGCTCTTCGAATAAGATCACATTGGCTATCAGCTGTAATAAACCCTCTTTTAGCTTTTGATGTGTCGGGCCCGTTTCGACGGTGTCAAAATAGTGAACGATCTTTTGCTGCGTATCATACAGAGGGGAGAACTGCAACCGCTGGTCAGCGAGTCGCACCAAAAAATGCTCTTTTACCCAAAAATGATCTTCTCCGAATAACTCTAACAAAATCTCCTCCGTGATAAAGGGCTGACAAAAACGAAGCGGATCAAATTGTATCCCTCGTTCCCAAAACTCTTCAATGGCAATTGGCAAACAGGGCACGAATCGTCCGAGCAGTCCTTGCACCGCATGGGTGGGAATACTCCATATCCGAAAAAATCCCAAGATATGATCTATGCGAAAAGCATCGAAATAATTACTCATTTGCTCAAAACGAAGTCGCCACCAGCGAAAATCATCTTGCTGCATGCGAGACCAATTGTAAGTTGGAAATCCCCAATTCTGACCAATGGCCGTAAAATCATCCGGAGGAGCTCCGGCCTGCCAATTCATGTTATACAGGCCGGGGGCCACCCACGCATCTACAGAGTAACGATAAATCCCAATGGGTATATCTCCCTTAAGAACAACCCCTTTTTGGTGTGCATACTGGACCGCTCTTGACAACTGTAGATGCAGTTGAAATTGGACAAAACAATAAAACCCGATCTCCCCATTTGCTTTTCGCGAACTGAAAAGATCTTGAATCTCTTCTTCTTTATATTCCGCATAGTGAGGCCATTGATCAAATACGCAGGTTCCATAGCGATCTCTACAAGTGCAGAATACCGCATAGGGCTGTAACCAATGCTTATTCTTTGCAAAGAATAGTTTGTATTCTTCGGAGGCAAAACAGTCGGCCCCCATCTCTTCGTACAGAGAACGCAATGTTTGCAGTTTAATGCTGATCACCTTTTCGTAATCGACCACCGATAAGTCATTGAGCTGTTCTTGTAACTTACGTAAGCTCCTAAGTTGTTTAGCGTGCGTTGTTCCTGCCACATCCGCCAGATTGATGTACATAGGATGAAGGGCAAAGGCTGAAATAGCCGCATACGGATACGAATCGGTCCAAGTGTTGGTCGCGATCGTATCATTGATCGGCAGTAATTGAATCATCCGAATTCCGGTACGGGCAGCCCAATCGGCCAGCAACCGGATATCGGCAAACTCTCCTACGCCGAAACTATTACGACTTCTCAAACTAAAAACAGGAATCGCAACGCCCGTGCCTTTCCAACTGGTATTGGGCAGTCTGGCAAATCCATCATGCATACAGAAAAGCCCTTGGGTGGAAAGATCTGCGGGTAAGGTCCTGTTAGCGCCATCTTCGTAGCGTAAAAAAGTATTGGATAGCAGATCCCATACTCCGTATTTGTATTCAATCGGACTAGTATGATGCAATGAAAGTTTGACTTCGTACCAGCCATTGGTCTTTTGCATCGGCAATGCCAAAGAGGTAGACCAAGTGCCGAGAACAGGATCACTACCCAGTAAACAAAGCGTCTGACCGGATGAAAGTAAGGGCGCCTTAACTCGAAAGATATGTGTATAGGATAATTCCGTTCCTACGGGAGGGGACTTAGGGTTCTTTCGCTTAAAAAGAACTTGACTAAAGGGGGCAGTATAAAAGGCATTTTCAAATTCACCGGCACTATTCCACGTATCTAGAAAAACCAAGTCCCTATCCTTATCGATGGATAGAATACGGTCTTTCCCCCACTCTGCGATTGGCAACCCATCGGGGCCCTTTAGCAGATAATGATATTGGAGCTTCGTTTGTCGTGACGTGAGCGAAACCGGCACGGATAAGGTCCAACGCTCGCTGTTGGCATACTGCATGCAAAGTGCCGCTTCTGGCTTGTTGTTCCCTAAAGCCGGAAGATTTCCCAGCAGCCAAAGGGTCTGCCCAGGTTGGGTAGAGAAACGAATATTGAACTGAATCAGTGGCAAGCTCGTTGACGTTAGGATCGGTTAATGTGTCTGATTAACACATTAACGAAAATAGGCAAAAACTATACGCAGTTAGATCAAATGATAAAAATTCTACTTATCACAACGGGGGCCATACTTTGGATAAAGTATTTATGGTGAAAGACTTCTGCATTTGCCCCAACCTTATTATTTTTGTACAAAATTTATCGTAATGGAAGCATCCAAAAAGAATCGGGCCATTTGGTGGGCTGTCTTTTTTGTATCCACGGCTGCACTGCTCTGGGCCATAGATGCACATTGGGAGTGGTTAACCCTCATCCTGCCCTTTCAGACCACCTCTTTTGTCAAAGCCATGGATATCATGTAAGAATACATTACAGTAACGGCAAGACATTAAAAAACCTCCTGAAAAGGAGGTTTTTTCGTATCGATATTGAGGATCGCTTTACTTTACGGAAGCTACCAAATTTTTGAAAGTCTCTGGATTGTTCATGGCCAAGTCAGCCAATACTTTGCGGTCGAGTTCTATACCTTTTTTCTGTAAGCGGTTGATGAATTCAGAATACGTGATCCCTTCGGCACGAACGGCCGCATTGATACGGGCGATCCATAGAGAACGATATTCTCTTTTCTTAAGCTTACGACCCACGAACATGTAGGTCATACCCTTTTCGACCACATTCTTGGCAACGGTAAGTACATTCTTACGTTTGCCGTAGAAACCCTTGGCTTGTTTTAATATTTTTTTACGGCGGGCCTTGGAAGCCACTGCATTTTTTGAACGAGGCATGGTAATTAAATTAGATGGTTAGATACTAGCGTTTTCTTTTCCTTATTTTAAGCGAAGTAATCGCTTTACAAAATCTACATGTGATTTGGCGACCGTGCCGTCCAAACGCATGTTGCGTTTACGCTTTTTTGATTTTTTGGTAAGGATGTGACGCTTGAAACTCTTTTGATGCATGATCTTACCTGTGCCAGTCACTTTAAAGCGCTTTTTGGCACTAGAGTTAGTCTTTACTTTAGGCATGATACCCAGTATTAAAAATTACACCTTGGAGGCATTCCCCACCGGGGGACCTTTTTCGAACCTCTTTAGGCAATGACCCGTTTTACGGACGGGGTGCAAAGATATGTGTTTTCAGTCTCATTGGCTCTGCTTTTTATAAGAAAAGAGGGGGTCCTAAAATAAGACCCCCTCTTTCAACAAAATAGAAGATAAGACCTCTTAATCTTTGGGATTCAATGCTTTTTCAATACGATAACTAAGATCTTGCAAATGATACTTACTGAGGCGATCTACATAAAGGGCTTGAGCGGCATTCAATTCGGCCCGTAAAGATTGCAGATGCGCCCGTACGATCGACTTCAGATCTGACTTATCCGAGCTGCCCCCCATCATTGAAATAGAGAGACCAGGGAAAGAACCGAGTGAAGATCCTGCAGGAGGAGACAACAAATTAGTCAACGCATTAACATATGACTTTTGCAGGTTACGACGATAGATATCGATCGATTTTTTGGTGGCTAACTCTGACCAAATACCAGACTTAAGATCACCAAGGAATTCCAATGCAGAGTAGGCCTTTGAACCGGCCATAGCTTCCGCCTCGATCAACTTTGAAAGGTTTCTGGAACCCAATAACCTGTTGAGCATATTGTCTTGAACATTACCAATGATGGTAAGACCGGATTGTCCTGTGCGGTCGAATATTTGCTGTTCAATTAGCCAAGTGGGGGTAGCGAAAAGTTGTTTATTCAAAAAAGCAACGGCTTCTTTTTGTTTGGTCTTACTGACCAATTCATACACAGGTCCATTTTGCTCCTGTGTCTTGGGTGTCTCCATAATGCCGCCTACGAATTTGGCCACGTGACCATTGTAGCGAGAGAATTGACCAACTACCTCTTGATACATGGTGCGTAATCCTTCAAAATCCTCATTGGGTTCTTTCGTCCACTTGAGAAGATTGGGGACAATACGCTGTAAATTTTTGATGCCATAGGCACTTCCTTTCATGGGATCGTCGCCCACTTGCTCACTTTGTGAGCGTGGATCGTCCGGATTGGTCTCAGTGCCGAACCACAAACGGGGATTTTTCAGTTTTTCGATCACCCAACTATTAAGTGCAGCAGCCTCTTGGTCGGCCGTGCTGTATTGAGGAAACAACTTGTACCCCCACTCGATGGCCCAATTATCATAATCTCCAATGCGAGGAAAAAGACCTACCTCGCTAATGCCATCTTCGGGTTGCGCCACGTAATTAAACCGAGCATAGTCCATAATAGAGGGCGTATGTCCATTGGCCTCTACCCATTGCTTATTACGAAGGTTTTCTACAGGAACACTGGAACTAGACCCATAGTTATGACGAAGACCCAGCGTATGACCCACTTCGTGAGAAGAAACAAAACGAATCAGTTGACCCATAAGAGAATCTGGGAATACCATTTGTTGTGCCCGCGCATCGAGGGGGCCGCACTGAATCATATACCAGTTGCGAAGCAAGGCCATAACATTATGATACCAGTTGATATGACTCTCCATGATCTCGCCGCTGCGAGGATCCGAAATGCTGGGTCCACTGGCGTTGGGAATATCGGAAGGTTTGTATACGATGGCAGAGTTACGTGCATCATCCAAACTCCACGTGCTATCCTCTTTAGGTGAAGGGGCACGCTTGGCCATGATCGCATTTTTAAAACCTGCTTTTTCGAAAGCCCCCTTCCAATCATCCACACCTTGCATCAAATAAGGGATCCACTTCTCCGGGGTAGCCGGATCGATATAGAAAATGATTGGTTTGATCGGTTCCACCAATTCACCTCTCTTGTATTTTTCCATATCCGCTGGACGGGGTTCAAGTCTCCAGCGTTTTACGATAGAGACGGACTTTACTCCCTGTGGGTTAGCATCAAAATCGGTATACCCTACAGCAAAGTAACCCACACGGGCATCATAATGTCTGGGCTGCATGGGTACCTTGGGCAAAATAACGATAGAGCTGTTGAGCTCCATGGTCATATTGCCTCCGCCACCACCACCCATGGAGGGGCCACCACCGGGTCCGCCAAGCGAGGCGCTACCTCTGGAATAAGTTTTGACGGTCTTGATCTCTATATTGATCGGAAAAGATCGCACAGAAACAATATAGGATTTGTCAGCTTGTGCAGAGGAAAGACGTAGTGAGGATTTGAGTGATGAGTTAAAATGCAATACCTCATTATCACCCGAAATAAAATCAGTTATATCCAACACTACCGTTGCAGAATCTTTTCCGAAAGCCTTTATATCGAAGGACTGCGCAATGGGCTGAATATTGGAATTGTTTACGGTCGTAAACATGGGTGAGCTGGAATCCTTGGCATACTCCGCAAACGATATAGTGCGCAAGAAGACCTTATTGTTGGGTCCCTTTTCAAACCGAATTACATTTTGTCCGATCTGGTCACCCGCATAGCCAAAGAAACTTCCTCCGGAACGAAGTCCGGCAGGGGCTTTCGAAATTCGGTTTACCACCAACATATCACGCAGCATCAAAGAATCGTGGATCTCTATAAAAAAGCGGTCCTCGACCTTGTGTACCCAAAATAGCCCCTTAGAACTAACGGCCTTAGCCGTGATAACATCCTTGTAGGCCTTAGGACCGGAGGCGGGTCCACCAGGACCTCTTCTGGTAGAATCAGTAGGTCGGGCAGCAGCATTATTAACCCCACCAGGTGCGGGAGGCACAGGTGGTTGTTGAGCTGCAAGGGTGCTTGCCGCCAACAACATAGAGGCAAAAAAATAAGAGCGTAGCATAATAGGTACGATTTTAAGTAGGTTTTTAGTAGGTTATAAAAAGGGCAACGTATTACCCCTTCTTTTTTCCTTTGGGGGCAAACATGGCCAGCATTCTGCGGCCTTCCATCTTCGGTAAATTTTCTAATACTCCAATATCGGCCAATCGCTCGGCGAACTTAAGTAACAACAATTGACCTCGGTCCTGAAACTGAATAGCACGACCTTTAAATTGCACATAGGCTTTTACCTTGTTGCCCTCCTTTAAAAACTCGATGGCATGCTTGGCTTTGAAGTCAAAGTCATGGTCGTCTGTATTGGGTGTAAAGCGAATTTCCTTTACCTCAGAGACTTTGCTTTTGGCCTTCATCTCTTTTTCT
>JBIIHS010000210.1:0-2930 GCA_044235515.1 Chitinophagaceae bacterium
GACCACTCCGCAGGCACAAAGTTCTTTATAGGGGTAGTGGCAATCTTTTTGTTTGGCATTGAGGATGGCTACCGCAGGCGGAAGTTGTTCGTCGGGTAAGTGGTGATCGCAGATGATAAACTCGATACCGCGTGTAAGGGCATATTCGATGAGAGTGGTTGATTTGATCCCGCAATCCACTGATATGATCAAGGTAATGCCTTGCGCGGCGGCATGATCTATTCCGGCCTTGCTGATCCCGTAACCCTCGCGGTAGCGATGAGGGATATAGTAACAAAGGGGCTCGTGCAGTTTTTTTAGGAACAGATAAAGACTGGCGACCGATGTGGTACCGTCCACGTCGTAGTCTCCAAAGATCATGACCTTTTCTGTTTGCTCGATAGCCCTGACGATCCGATCGGTCGCCTTTTTCATATCCTTCATTAGCCAAGGACTGTGCAGGGCGTCCAGAGAGGGTCTGAAAAAGGTGCGGGCTTGTTCAAAGTCGGTGATCCCTCGTTGCACCAGCAAGGAGCAAAGTAGCGGATGTATTTGCAGCTGTTGTTCTAGGTTTTTGACCAGGTCTGCCGGTGCGGATAATGTCTTCCATCTTTTTTGCAAGGCATCAATATTTTCTGTCTGTTACGAACGAGACCATCTCCTCGAGCCCTATTCTAAATGGGCTTGTTGGAAAATGATGAAGCAAGGCAATCGCTTGTTCTTTGAACTGATTCATTTTTTGAGTGGCATAATCGATGCCTCCAACGGTTTGAACCTGTTGCAAGACCCAATCCACCTTTTTTTTATCCTGACTATTGTTTTTGACAATGTAGATGATCTTACGGCGCGTAATAGCGTCTGTGTTGTTGAGTGTATAGATCAGGGGCAAGGTTAATTTTTTTTCCTTGATATCATTTCCGGTGGGTTTTCCAATCTCTTCATTGGAGTAATCGAACAGGTCATCTTTGATCTGAAAAGCCATTCCGGTAAGTTCTCCGAATTGCCGCATTTTTTCAGTCAGGTTCTCATCTTGTCCTGCGGACCAGGCGCCCGCGGCACAGGCCGAGGCTAGCAAAGAGGCTGTTTTGCCTTTGATGATCTCGTAGTATATGTCCTCTTTTAGATTGAGATTCCTGGCTTTTTCCAGTTGGAGCAATTCTCCCTCACTGATCTTCTTTACGGCATCGGATAAAATGTGAAGGAGACGATAATCGCGATGATCGAGCGAGAGCAAAAGTCCCTTCGCCAGCAGGTAATCGCCGATCAGCACACTGGCCTTGGTCTTCCATAGGGCATACGTGGAGAAGAATCCCCTTCTTTCTAATGAATCATCTACCACGTCGTCGTGTACCAAGGTGGCGGTATGCAAGATCTCCACCAGGGAGGCGGCCCGGTAGGTACTGTCGTTGATCTCGCCGCACAATTTGGCCGAAAGCAGCACGAACATGGGCCGCAATTGCTTACCCTTTCTTTTGACCACATACCGCATGATCCGGTCCAGCAAGGGCGCCTGGCTTTGTACAGCCTCTTTGAACTTGACCTCGAATAGGTCGAGTTCCTTTTGTATCAGTGCGTTGGGTAATTTCATGCCGGGGCGACAAGATACAGCAAAATTGTCAGAGGCTTCCCACCGGCCCTAGCCCTTAACCTGTTATTAACTCATTGAAATCTAAGGGTAAATGCTTGCAGTACGCGTAATTAAAATTTTGCATATTCGGACTTCTTGGTTACCTTTGTAGCAATTTTTGAAAAATTAATAAACTTAATTCCTTTTTATGAGAAGAAGTGCATATCTGCTAACGGTGCTTTTTAGCTTGTTAGCTACTTATGGATTTTCACAACGAGTGGGCGGTAGTTATGATGTAAAAGATTCTTCCGTGATCCCCTCTAAGAGAATGCCTCAGCACACTGAGTTCCTCAATGGTACGTACAATTATCCAGCCATGCCCCGCAGCCAGTGGGAAGTGGGTGTTAAGGTGGGTACGTTCCAGATCAGTGGAGATGTGCCTGCGCAGTTCCTCTCTCCCGGATTTGGCTTTCACGTTAGGAAGTCATTAGGATACACCCTTTCTCTCCGTGGAGAATACATGTACGGTATTGGAAAAGGATATGAGTATCGTGGTAATACCAACTATGCCAAGAATCCGGCTTGGGGTGCTAATATTGCCAGCCCTGCCCAGCGTTATAGCGCCCCTCGTGCTGTAACCACCGGACCCAACAATACTGTAAGCATTGTTTCCTCTACTACCGGTCTGCCTGCCTCTAGCTATGACAAGGTGTTTTATAACTACCAGACCAAAGTATCGGAAGCTACTTTGCAAGCATTGCTTACGATCAACAATATTCAGTTTCACAAGACCAATACCAGCTTGAATATCTATGGTATCGCCGGTATGGGTTTTGCGATCTACGAAACACGTGTGAATGCCCTGAATGGTTCTACCAAATACAACTTTAATTCTTTGGTAGATCCTTCTTACGCTGACCGCAAGGATTTTATCAAGAACCTTAAGAACAATATCCTCGATAATACCTTCGAGACGCCTGCCGAGCGCAACACCAGTGCCGGTGACAATGGTAAAACGTTCAGACCTCTCGGTACATTCGGTATCGGATTTGCCTACAAGTTGAATAACAAGATCAATATTGCCTTCGAAGATCGTTGGTCTGTTTCTAACGATGATCTGCTCGACGGACAACGCTGGCAGGCTCATCCTAATGGCGATGCGGCTCAAACGCGCAACTTCGATACGTATAATTACATGAGCCTTGGTTTGAATATTAACCTGGGCAAGAACAGTGTTCAGCCTCTGTACTGGCTCAATCCGCTCGATTATCCATATTCCGAGCTACGCAATCCTCGCTTGATGAATATCCCCAAGCCTGTATTACTTGATACCGATGGAGATGGTGTAACCGATCAATTCGATCGTGAGCAGACTCCTGCAGGA
>JBIIHS010000211.1:0-2907 GCA_044235515.1 Chitinophagaceae bacterium
ATCTGATTTTGAGAGGATCGATAGCTCGTATGGAGAGAGGCGATGGTCAATAAAATAAAAAGCGCAACAATACCCAGTTGCACCAGTGGGAAATATCGAACTTGATTCAACAAGACCGATTCGCCATAAAAATATCGATTGAACTTTGTGGGATCGGCGGAATCCCTCCAGACCAAAGAATCGTTTCGCTTCCTGAATTGTTCCAACTTCTCAGCTAAGAAAGAAGGAGAAGAGGCCGCTCGTGCGCTATCCAGATTAACAAAATTGATGATACGGTCTTTTTCATCGATCTCGATGATCGGGATAAAATCATTGCGAGTCGTTATCAAACTGGCTAAAAAAACCTCATCTTCCTTCGACACATTACTAAGATATTGAGAGGCTTCTGCCCATTGCTCTACCAGTCTTCGCTCGCGTAAGGCGATCTTCTGCGCCAAGTATTGTGAATAGAACAGGGTGCCGATCACAATACCAATGGCTAGTAGCGAGAGCAGGGTTTTCCAATTAAAAAGACTGCGTAGCATAACCGAATTTAAGGGAGAATCATGGGCATGCCTTATTTTTGAATAACTATTTTATCCGTTCAATGCCTTTACCCACTGTCGCCATCGTTATCTTAAATTGGAATGGATCTGCACTGCTACAACAATTTTTACCCTCCGTACAGGCCACGCAATACGAGGCATTCAAGATAGTAGTCATCGACAATGGATCGAGCGACGACTCTATTACCTTTCTTAGAAACACCTACCCTGCCATTCAACTTATTTGCCTTTCTAACAACGAGGGATTTGCAAGAGGCTATAACCTGGGGCTTCAACAAGTAGAAGCCGACTTTTTCTTACTGCTCAATTCTGACGTAGAAGTGCACCCCTCCTTTCTTGGGCCGATGGTATCACTACTCCAACAAGATCAATCGATCGCAGCCTGCCAGCCAAAGATCTTACGACTAGATCAGAAAGATTGTTTTGAGTATGCCGGGGCCGCCGGAGGTTGGATCGATCGGCTGGGCTATCCTTTTGCAAAGGGCCGCGTATTCGATCATCTTGAAAAAGATCGGGGACAATACGAACACCCTGAACCCATTTTTTGGGCTAGTGGCGCGGCCATGTTTATTCGAGCGACCGTTTTTAGAGAGTTGGGAGGATTTGACCCCTCCTTCTTTGCCCATCAAGAAGAGATTGACCTTTGCTGGCGAATACAATCGGCCGGATATAGGATCTTCAGCTGCCCGCAGGCGATAGTTTGGCACAAAGGAGGGGGCACCTTACCCACCGGCAATGCCAAAAAGACCTTTTTAAATTATCGCAATAACCACATTATGTTATTAAAGAACCTGCCTATCCTATCCCTAGTATGGATTTGGCCACTACGCCTGGCCCTGGATGCCCTTGCGGCCTGGCGGGCTTTATTTACTGGAGATGCGGGCTATTGGTGGGCGGTCGCCAAGGCCCATTTTGCAGCCTATGCCTGGCTATTGTCTGGGAAATCGAATAGTTTGATTCCCCGGCATAGGACCGATCGTTTGCCGGGTCTGTATCGAGGCTCTGTCCTTTGGAAGTACTTTGTGGGCCAAAAGAAAACCTTCGACCAAATTGTTAAGCTCCCTGCAAAAAATTAGTTTCGATCCCTTAATTTTGCCATCAAAATAAGCCCCATGAGCGCCCAACAGGATGTTCAACAAGAATACCAACAGGAATTAGAAAAAATACAGAAATCTGACTTTACGCATAGTTGGATTTCCTCTTCCGGGTTTTTGTTTTATCTGCATGTAGGATGTCTGGTCGCTTTTTTGTTCGGAGCCTGTAGCATGCTCTATACGAAACGCTATCAAAAAATTACGGCGCCAGTACAAGAGAGCAGCCTCTATACCCCAAAGTATAAATAAGGGGCTAAAATTTTTTTTGAACCCCTATAGACCTTATTTTTGCTCCCCGCTCTTTAAACCATTAAGGAGCCCAGTTCTTTATCCGCGGAAGTAGCTCATTTGGTAGAGCACGACCTTGCCAAGGTCGGGGTGGCCGGTTCGAGCCCGGTCTTCCGCTCCAGAAGTCCTCTCTTGACAAAGAGGGGATTTTTTTTGTCGACCAATGGCCCTGGTGGTGAAATTGGTAGACACGCAGGACTTAAAATCCTGTGGCCAGCAATGGCCGTATCGGTTCAACTCCGATCCGGGGCACCAAACCTCCCAAGCATGGGAGGTTTTTTTATGCGTATACTTCAGCTAGTCCACGTCAGTTCAAGCTTTCCTACCGTGCAAAATCCTACTTGCACTTCTTGAGACAAGGGCGTAAATAAAATGCTGAACGTATTGCGGTGCGGATCAATTTGCTCTATGCGGATTTGCTCTCTAAAATCAATACCGGACTGCCCTTGCCATTTGTATACGGACTCTTTTGCCGACCAACAACGGGTTAGCCACTGAGCAGCGTCATTTCCTTCTTGTAACTGCGTAAGCCCGGCACTAGTCAGTAAAAGGTCTTGTTCCTTATCACTTAAAAATTTATGGCGGATCCTAAAGATCCGATCGCCGGATTGTTCAAGGTCTACCCCTACCGGACCGGCCGTAGAAACAATGGCAGCGGCATGATCGGCGCAGTGCGTAAGCGAAAAATTAAAGGATCCATCCGCCACAACGGGTTTACCCGAATCGGATACTATCAGGTCGCTAAGCGAAAACCCAGGACGTAGTTGCTGCAACACGTAGCGCGCTGCCAAATGCCGCAATTTTACCTCAGGGTGATCGATGGTACGAGCAGAGAAAACCTGTTGCTCAAAAAAAGAGAGTGGTTCGCTGATCTGCCAAATGGCGACCTGCAGATGGGGTTGGGGCCTTTGTTGAAAAATAATCGGCATAGTAGAGAGAATCCTAGTTATTTTGCCGGTACCTAATCGAAGATACCACTA
>JBIIHS010000044.1:0-9637 GCA_044235515.1 Chitinophagaceae bacterium
TTTCTGAAGTCCGCTAAACACACCTACCCCATGGTCGATGTGGGTAACAAAATCACCAGGCTGTAATTCGCGAAGCGTACGAAGTGTCAGCGCCTTATTCTTACTGTATGCCTGCTTGACCTTGTATTTATGATAGCGCTGAAAAAGCTGATGATCGGTATAACATACGAGCTTCAGATCATGATCGATAAATCCCTCGTGGATAGCCTGCGTATGCGGATGAAAGACCACTCCCGCCTTTAGATCATCAAAGATCGATTGTAACCGTTCCAACTGTCGGGCACTATCGGAAAAAATATGTAGTTGATAGTGTTTGGCCTCCCAGTTCTTTAGGTCTTGGATCAACCGGTCGAACTGACGATTAAAAGCGGGCTGCTCCTTGGTGTTGTACTCAATGACAACCGATACTCCTTGGCTGGGCAATTCAATTCCTTCCCAGTTTATCAAATGAAAGCTATTTAGCGCGGCACCAAAAGAGGTGGCGGAAACGATCTTATCTGAATCCGTAGCTTGTGACCAGCGCTCCTCTCCTTCTTCCGGCTCGGACAATTTGGTTGGCGCCTCGGCCATCCATTGTCTGAACTGCACAAAAGATTCCTGATAATCTGAAATACGATCGAGGCAAAGCCGATAGTCTTGTATCCATATTACCGTGTTGGCCGGCAAGAACTGTAGTAAGGGGATTTGCTCGGTAGCCGCCACTTGCAGATCGATACGTGGAATAATGCTCACCTGAGAAAGTTTTCTTTCGCTGAGTTGTGTCTCGGGATCGACCAACCGAATGGAATCTACCTCGTGACCGAATAACTCGATGCGGTAGGGCTTGTCATTCCCCACGGAGTAGATATCGAGTATGCCACCGCGAATTGCAAACTGCCCGGGCTCGTATACAAAATCGACCCGCTCAAAACCATAGTCGCTAAGCTGCAAAAGCAGCGCCGGAACATCAAGGGTAGCGCCAGTCTTTATCGAGATGATGCGTGAAGAAAGCAGTTCGGGTACCACTACCTTTTCAGCCACCGCCTCTGGATAGCTTACCAATACTTTTTTTCGCAGCTCGCCGGCGATCGCAGCCCGTTCGGCCAAACGCGTAAGTGCCTCTGTGCGAAGCATGACATGTGAGGGATTCAGCAAATTAAAATTCTTGCTGTTCTTAAAAGAGCTCGGAAAATAGAAACAATCGAGTGCACCCGTAAGACTCTCGAGGGTATTATGAAAATAAGCAGCCTCTTCCGCATCGTTACAGATAACCAGATGATTATAAGAAGAAGTGGAGGCTTGCTGTAAAACGGCGGCCAATACAAAGGCAGGAGCAGACCCCTGAAGACCTTGCAGACGGGTCGTTGCGGGATGGGGCATAAGAAGCCTGTCCATCAATTGAAAATGACGGGGGCTATTACTATAGGCGGCCAACAAATCCTGAACAACCATGACTGCGGCCGCAAAGATAGCTCGAATAATTTATTATCTTTAATTCAAACAAGTCTATGGCACTGCTCCCTTGGCAAAAAGGCGTCATTATCAAGACGGAGGACTGCAGTTCCACCACTCGCCGATTCTGGATAAAAATTCCTGCGTTGGAGCGATTTGATTTTATTCCCGGACAATTTGTAACCCTCGACCTGCCCATTCACGAAAAGCCTAATAAACGCTGGCGCAGTTACTCGATCGCTTCCTGGCCCGATGGTACCAATGTATTCGAATTGGTTATCGTAAAAGTAGAGAACGGGTTGGGCACCACCTATCTTTTCAATGAAGCTACCGTGGGCACCGAGCTTACCTTGCGCGGGGCACTGGGCGTATTTACTTTACCCGATGAACTAGACAAAGAACTCTTCCTTATTTGTACCGGTACGGGTATTGCCCCCTTCAGAAGCATGGTACATCATCTAGCTAACCACCAGATTGCCTTTCACCGGGTGCATTTGATCTTTGGAGCCCGTCTCCAAACCGACTTGCTTTATTATGATGAATTAAAGGCCCTCGAAAAAAGACTCCCAGGTTTTCTATACCACCCAACACTCTCCCGCGAAAGCTGGAACGGACACCGAGGTTATGTCCATGCCGTTTATAAAGAGCTCTGTCAAGGTCACCCCCCTGCTCATTTCTACCTTTGCGGATGGAAAAATATGATCGATGAGGCCATTACTACCATCAAGGGAATGGGCTATGACCGAAAAAGTATTCACCAAGAGATCTACGGATAAAACAGCGTATTGTCATTAACTTTGGCACTTCTTATCAATTGCCATTGCCATGCCTATCAAAACCATTATTGAGCCCTTTCGCATCAAGTCGGTAGAACCCATTTTTTTTAACAGTAAAGAGGAACGCATAAATATTTTGCGCGACGCGCATTACAATGTATTTACCATTGCCTCGCGTCAGGTATTGATCGATCTGCTTACCGATAGTGGTACCTCGGCCATGAGCAGCCGTCAGTGGGGAGGCATCATGGAAGGAGACGAATCGTATGCAGGCAGTCCTAGTTTCTATCGCTTCGAGAATATGGTAAAGCGTATCACTGGTATGCCCTTTGTAATCCCTACTCACCAGGGACGAGCCTCAGAAAAGATCCTATTTTCGGCCGTTGGCGGAAAAGGTAAATACTTTATCAGCAATACGCTATTTGATACGACAAGGGCGAATATCGAATTTTCTGGAGCAGAAGGCATCGACCTGATCTGCGAAGAAGGAAAAGATCCCCTCAAACCCGCTCCCTTTAAGGGGAATATGAATGTTGATGCACTCGAACCTACTTTGCTCGAGAAAGGGATCGCCAATATTCCGATGGTGATCCTGACCATCACTAATAATTCAGGAGGGGGCCAGCCCGTTAGCATGGCCAATATAAAAGCGGTGAGCGCCATTTGTAAAAAACATGGTGTACCTCTTTTTATCGATGCCTGTCGCTTTGCCGAGAATGCCTACTTTATCAAAAAAAGAGAGCCGGGCTATGCCGACAGAAGTATAGAATCGATCGCACAAGAAATGTTCTCGTACGCGCAAGGCGCGACCATGAGCGCCAAGAAAGACGCCTTTGCCAATATAGGTGGATTCTTATCGCTGCACGACGAAAAGCTGGCGATGGAATGCCGCAACCTGCTCATTATTACAGAAGGATTTCCTACCTACGGTGGACTCGCTGGTCGCGATCTGGAAGCGATTGCCATCGGGCTCGAAGAGGTCATGGACGAAAACTATCTGCAGTATAGGATCCGTAGTATGGAATACCTTACCGAAAAACTGATGGCCGCAGGCGTGCCAGTGATGCAACCTGCCGGAGGACATGCTGTTTATCTGGATGCGAAGGCCTTCCTCCCGCAGATCCCCGTTGATCAGTATCCCGGTCAAGCCCTGGTTTGTGCCTTGTACACAGAGGGAGGCATACGAACAGTAGAGATCGGTTCGCTGATGTTTGGGAAATATAATCAAAACGGGAAACTAATTCCTGCCCCCCTCGAATTGGTCAGGCTGGCCATTCCTCGCCGGGTCTACACACAAAGCCATATCGATTATGTAGCGGAAGTGATCATAGAGGTGTTCCAAAAGAGAAACGAAATAAAAGGACTGCGTATCATAGAGGAAGCCCCATTACTGCGTCATTTTACAGCCAAGCTACAACCCGCTTGATCTTGACAGCTATCCGGGCTCAGATCGATATCAATCCAGTTTGCTAGAGCGCTTTTTTGATCAAGTCCTTTATGGCATCGATCGAAATTCTTTCTTGCTGCATCGAATCGCGATAGCGAATGGTAACAGTCCTGTCCTCTTTGCTTTGGTAATCGACCGTAATACAGAAAGGGGTTCCCAGCGCATCCATTCTCCGGTATCGCTTACCGATAGAATCTTTCTCTTCGTAAAAACAACGAAAATCTTCTTTACACTGAGCAATAATATCTTGAGCGATCTCCGGAAGACCATCCTTTTTGTTAAGCGGCAATACCGCCATTTTGATCGGAGCCAGCGCTGCTGGAAATTTCAAAACGACCCGGCTGTCTTGCTTCTCATCGGTACTCAGGTCTTGTTCTTCGTATGCATGCGACAACACGGCCAAGAACATCCGATCGAGCCCGATGGAGGTTTCTACCACATACGGAATATAATTGCCAAAGGGCTTACCGGTAGTCGGATCGATCTCATTATCGAAGTACTGTTGTTTCTTCTTGCTGTACTCTTGATGCTGACGCAGGTCAAAATCGGTTCGACTATGGATGCCTTCGAGCTCCTTGAACCCGATGGGAAAATCAAATTCAATATCACAGGCCGCATCGGCATAGTGGGCCAACTTTACATGATCGTGGTAGCGATACTTCTCGGCGGGCAATCCGAGATCGAGATGCCATTGTAAACGACACTGCTTCCAATACTCGTACCACTGCTTTTGGGTACCAGGTCGTACAAAGAACTGCATCTCCATTTGTTCGAATTCACGCATCCTAAAAACGAACTGGCGAGCTACGATCTCGTTGCGAAACGCTTTTCCGACCTGAGCAATTCCGAACGGAACTTTCATGCGTCCCGTCTTTTGGACATTCAAAAAATTAACGAAAATACCCTGTGCTGTCTCGGGTCGCAGGTATACTTTATTATCCTCCTCACCACTGGTTGCCCCGAACTCGGTGGCAAACATCAGATTGAACTGACGGATATCGGTCCAATGACAGGTATCGCTTACCGCACATTTTATCTGGTGGTCTTCGATCAGTTTTTTTAATCCGACAAAATCATCAGCCGCCAGCAATCCCTCCATGTTCGTAACAAGAGTTGTCGCCTGCTCTTTTTGTCCTGCAGCCATAAGGGTCTCGGCATGTGCTTCGATCAGATGATCGACACGATAGCGCTTTTTACTATCGCGGTTATCAATCATAGGGTCATTAAAATTATCAACGTGACCACTGGCCTTCCAGGTAGTGGGATGCATAAAGATGGCCGCATCAATTCCGACTACATCGTCGCGCAATTGGGTCATACTCTTCCACCAGTGATCCTTAATATTTTTTTTAAGCTCACTACCCATTTGACCGTAATCATAGACGGCTTGTAATCCATCATAGATCTCACTGCTGGGAAAAATAAATCCGTACTCCTTGGCATGCGAAATGATCGACTGAAAAAGGGGGGTATCGTTGGCCATAGGATGCAAATATAAACCCTAATACGCTAGTGCAGCTTTTCGTTATTGTGATGGCGGTCTTTGTCACGACCTGTTTTCTTAGCAATACTTTGCTGCAAAGCTTGGGTCAGGTCTACTCCTGTTTGGTTGGCAATACAAAGCAGGACCCATAGTACATCGGCCAGTTCTTCTCCCATTTCTTTTGGGATCTCACCGGGCTTTCCACTTTGGTCCCCGTACTGCCTTGCCATCAAGCGGGCCAATTCGCCGACCTCCTCGGTCAATATGGCCATATTGGTCAGCTCACTGAAATACCGAACCCCATAGGTTTGGATCCATTGATCGACCTGCTGTTGAGCCTGTGCTATTGTCATGGGAAAGAGTTATTTTTTTATTCTTTATTCTTGGTATCGAACCAGATCGTTACCGGTCCGTCGTTGCAAAGGGCCACTTTCATATCTGCTCCAAAAACGCCTGTTTTGATCCGGGCCCCTACCTGGGCTTTGAGCTGCACGATCATTTGCTCGTAAAGAACGATTGCCTGCTCCGGGCGTGCCGCCCTAATAAAAGAGGGCCGGTTCCCTTTTTTGGTGGCCGCCATTAAGGTAAACTGGCTGATCAATAACAGCTCGCCACCTATATCGGACAAGGAATGATTCATTTGCCCGTTCTCATCATTAAAAATGCGCAACTGCACAATTTTTGCACTGAGCCATTCGATATCTTCTTGCGTATCGGCCGACTCAATGCCCAGCAAGACCAGGAGACCCGGACCTATGGCAGCATGCCGGATTCCTTCGATAGTAACCGAAGCTTCGCTGACACGTTGGATGACCGCTCGCATAAATGAGTTAAATTTGAGAAGGGTAAATGTACAAATGAATTTTGAGGCGCTCTATAAGGAAATCAAGATCACTACAAGCCGAAGCGGTGGTAAAGGCGGGCAAAATGTCAATAAAGTAGAGACGGCGGTATTAGCGTCGCTCGACTTGGGACAAACCCACTCACTCACGGCTGTCCAAGTGGCCCTGATCAGAGAAAAGCTAGCCAATCGCATCAACGATGCCGGTTGTCTTCAGGTAAAATGCCAAACACACCGAACACAGTTGGCTAATAAAGAAGAGGCCATCAAAAGGATCAGACAGTTGATCAGCCAGGCACTTAAAAAGAAGAAACTTCGCATTGCTACTTCCGTACCCCGCGGAGTTCAAGAAAAAAGAATAGAGCAAAAAAAACAACGAGCGGTGGTCAAGCAGCAACGAAAAAAACCCAGGGGTCCGTTTGAAGAATAGGTAGAACGCATGAAAAGACAATTACTCTCACTACTTCTATTAGTTTGTGTGGCGGCGCTGCTGTCTCGAGTGCTCGGCAGTTGCAATAAAGCAGAGTCGATCCGTATGCTGAATCCGGTCGTACTACCTGTCCCTGCAGGCTTTCCAGATCCCTTATATAACAATACCGAAAATCCCTTGACCAGCGAAGGGATCGAATTGGGGCGTCATCTTTTTTATGAGAAGAGACTCTCAATTGATGGGGAACATCCTTGCGCTTCTTGCCACGAGCAACAGGCCTCTTTTGGAACCTTCGAACACGACCGAAGCCATGGCGTCTACAACTCGCATACCCTTCGAAACGCTCCTGTGTTGGTCAACCTGGCCTGGTCCCCTTATTTTCATTGGGACGGGCAATTTGATAAACTCGAACTAGAGGCCACACAACCCATTACCGGCGACCATGAGATGGGCGAAACATTTCCCGCAGTCATTCGTAAACTAGAAGCAGATCCTTATTATAGTAACGCGTTTCGGGACGTGTTCAAGACCAACTCTATTGAGCCGATGCAGATCGTAAAAGCACTTGCTCAGTTTACGGCTACGATGATCTCTTCGAACAGTCGATATGACCAATACAAAAAAGGGCAAGTTGTCTTTACCCCACAGGAACAAGCGGGCTACCAGCTTTTTTTACAGCATTGCAATAGTTGTCACCGCGAACCCCTATTTACCGATCACAGTTTCCGCAATATCGGACTACCGATAGATCCCGCCCTGACCGATCTGGGCAGAATGCGAATTACCGATAACAAAGAGGATTCGCTAAAATTTAAAGTACCCACCCTGCGCAACTGTTACGTATCTTCTAACTATATGCACGACGGACGATTCCTGTCGATCCAACAGTGTATAAATCACTACCGGTTTCAAGTACAAAACAGTGCTACGCTGGATCCCCTTTTACGACAGGGGATCACCCTTAGCAATGAGCAGGTAGACCAATTGATGACGTTCTTAAAAACGCTGACCGATACTAGTTTTATTACTGACCGGCGTTTGGCACGGCCGGAATAACCCTTCTTGCTTTCAACAATTCGAGTCCCTCTTTTTTGGCACTGATCTCGTTTTCGGTATCGCGCTGAGATTGTTTATTCGATTCCAACTTACGCTCCAGATCGGCCTGGTCTTTTTTTAAGGACTCGAGCTTTCGTTCGGCTTTTACAATCGCCTCTTCTTGTGCATTGATATCCAGCTCGAGACTTTCTGCCGCAATATCCGGACCCAGGCCTCTCAAATAATCCTTTACCTTTTCGGCACGGCTTCCGCTGACCGATTTACCCAGCGCTACCCCACCCTGGGTTACTACTAAGGTCAGTACAGCATCTTCTTTTCCTTTACGACTTCGACTTTCTACCTTGACCAAAAAATCGGCTTGCCCCTCGGTAATATCAGGCATAATGGAACCACTGAAAACCTTAAACCCCTTATCTCTGTTAAGAAGTCCTTTTTCTTCGCGAGGACGATAGCCCAGTTTGGAAAAACGCTTAACGATCGCATTCTCTACCGCCTCGGCAGGATATGCATAGTCCGCAATAAAAGCTGCTACCTTCTTTTTATCGAATTCGGCCGTGCCCTCATAGACTTGTGCCGAAAGCGTGGTCAGTCCGGAACAGGCAAACAAAAAAAGCAAGAGATATATTTTCATAGGGGTCCATTTGTACGATAAAGATACAGCAAGGCAACGCACAGAACTGCTATCTTTATGCAAACATTTTGGCTTGAGCGGTATCAAAAAACTGGCAGGACAAACTCTTTGGTACGGGCTACCCAGTGTGGCCAGTCGCTTTCTGGGCTATCTGATGAACCTGAGCTTACCGCTCATCTATAAAGACCCCGGTACCACAGCCGACCTGACCCTGGTTTATGCCGCTGTCGCCTTTTTGACCATCATCTACACCTACGGGTTGGAGACAGCCTACTTTCGCTTTGCCCAAACCGAGGATCGCAGCCGACTCTACAGTACGCTTTCGCTGGCCTTACTCTTTTCATCGATCTTTTTTAGCGGCGTGCTCTGGTATTTTCAAGACAGTTTGGCCCACTGGGCCCGGCTGGGTAATAATAGTGAACTGATCCGCTGGATGATCGGCATCCTGTTTTTGGATTCGCTCTCTACACTGGCCTTTGCGAAACTTAGACAAGAAAATCGTCCGCGTCGCTATGCCTTTGCCAAACTCTCCACGGTCTTGGTAAACATAGTGGTCGTGGTCATTTTTTTAGGGATCATCCCGCGTTATTTGGCCACACATCCCGATTCAAGCCTGACCGCCTTCTATACAAAGGACCAAAGTGGTATCATTTGGTTTTTGATCGGAAATTTTTTCGGAAGTCTGGTTTGTTGGCTGCTGCTAGCCAAAGAATGGATTACCATCCGGCTTCGGTTCGATCTTTCTCTTTTTAAAAAAGTGATGGCCTATGCCTGGCCCTTGGTTTTGGTCGGTATGGGTGGGATCGCCAATGATATGCTGAGCCGACTACTCTATCAATTTGTGGTCGATCTGCCGGCCGAAGAAGCCAAACACCAATTGGGCGTATTCGCCAATATTGTTCGCCTCTCCATTGTCATCACCATTGCCATCCAGGCCTTTCGCATGGCGGCAGAACCCTTCTTTTTTAATCGCAGCGGTCAGCAAGAGGCTCCGCAGACCTATGCCCGTATCATGAATTATTTTGTGATCGTATGCTGTTTTTTATTTCTGGGGCTATCGCTGTATCTCGATCTGATCAAATGGTTCTTTGAGTCGATCGATCGTGCCCGTTGGACCGAGGGATTATATGTTGTGCCGTTGATTGCGATGGCTAATATTTTTCTGGGCATCTATTATAACCTTAGTATCTGGTACAAGCTTACGAATAATAATTTCACCGGGGCCTTGATCACGATCGCCGGAACGGTTATTACCATTGTGCTGACCACTACACTGATCCCTGTTTTGGGTTATCTGGGGGCAGCCCTGGCGAGTTTTTGTTGCTATTTAGTGATGATGATCAGTAGTTATGTGCTGGGGCAACGAACCTACCCCGTACCGTATCCCGTAAAAAAAATTCTATTCTACCTGGTACTCGCTTCGTTCCTTTACGTATCTCATCGATGGTTACTCAGCCTTTGGGATTCCCCAGCCTTCAACTTGGGTCTGGCCACTGCATGGCTGGCCCTCTTTGCCTACGTGGTGCAACAAAAGGAACAATT
>JBIIHS010000212.1:0-2894 GCA_044235515.1 Chitinophagaceae bacterium
TTCTTTTTCAAAAGATGCCCGCTACGCAGCGTACCAGATCGCTAGTAGCGGTAGCGATTGGCAAGAAGCGATCATCATGGACCTTCGCACCGGTCAGCGTATAGACGATACCATTCGCTACATTAAATTCAGTGGGATAGCCTGGCAGGGTGATAAGGGATTTTATTACAGTCGCTATCCTGTGCCCGATGCCAACAGTAAACTCTCCAAGCAAAATCAATTTCATAAAGTATACTTTCATACGATCGGCACCCAACAAGAAAGCGATCTGTTGATCTACGAGGACAATGAACATCCCTTGCGCAATGTCGGGGCAGAAGTGACCGAAGATGAGCGGTTCTTGATACTATCTACTACCGAGGGCACCAGTGGTAACGAGCTCTGGGTAAAAGATCTTCAGCAGCCTGCCGCTTCCTTTACCCGCTTGATCGAAGGTTTCGAGACAGAACCTGATGTGATCGATCATAATGGAAAAGGGGTATTGCTGGTACGAACCAATCAGGACGCTCCCAACTACAAAGTGGTATTGATTGATCCGAAACGTCCTGCAGTTTCGAATTGGGTTACGGTTATTGCAGAGAAGCAAGAGGTGCTACAAAGTGTGGGAACGGCAGGAGGATATCTTTTTTGCTCGTACCTGAAGGATGCTTCTACCAAGGTATATCAATATACCTACTCCGGAAAGCTGGTGCGAGAGATCCAACTGCCGGGCCTTGGAACCGCGTCGGGTTTTAGTGGAAAGATGAATCAACAATCTTTTTTCTATACGTTCACTTCTTATACCTACCCGCCCACAATTTTCAAATATGATATCAAGAGCGGCGTTTCCAGTTTGTTCAGAAAAACAGAGACTGCTTTCAACAGCGAGGCCTTTGAGACAAAACAAGTTTTTTTTACCAGCAAGGATGGCACCAGGGTCCCCATGTTCATTACCGGCAAAAAGGGATTTCAGTTAGATGGCACTAATCCGGTTTTATTATACGGCTATGGCGGTTTCAATATTGCCCAAACACCCGGCTTTAGTATATCCAACGCTTTTTGGTTAGAGCAAGGGGGGTTGTACGTGGTGGTGAACCTGCGCGGTGGCAATGAATATGGTGAGGCCTGGCACGAGGGGGGAATGCTGGCCAATAAGCAAAATGTTTTCGATGATTTTATAGGGGCGGCCGAGTATTTGATCGCCAATCGCTATACCAGTAAGAATTTGTTAGCCATACGGGGTGGTTCAAACGGTGGTTTGCTGGTAGGGGCCTGTATGACGCAGCGTCCCGATCTTTTTCGCGTAGCACTTCCGGCCGTGGGTGTTCTCGATATGCTGAGATACCATTTGTTTACCATCGGATGGGCCTGGGCCGTGGAGTATGGGCGAAGTGATGTGGCCGACCAGTTTCAATATCTCATTAAGTATTCTCCCTTGCATCGACTACAAGATGGTGTATCCTATCCTGCCACGTTGATAACCACCGCTGATCATGACGACCGGGTGGTGCCGGCTCACTCTTTTAAATTTGCCGCTCGATTGCAAGAGGCACATCGGGGTGATGCGCCTGTCTTGATCCGAATAGAGACGAAGGCGGGACATGGCGCGGGTAAACCCACCAGTAAACAGATCGAGGAGGCCGCCGATATCTGGAGTTTTGTAATGCAAAACGTTGGGATGACGATCAAGTAAAGTCTGCCGCCAAATTCTGGGCCCGGGGATGGTGTGCCCATTAATTTTCAATAAAAATTACGTATATTTTCTTAAGTAATTATTCATTCATTTTTTTCTTAGAGATAAATACTGCTTCTGCTGTAATTATTAGGGTTTTTACGCGTTTTGATATACGGTAATAAGTATTTTTACCGGCTCAACTCTGTGAATTCTACGAACCCATTGAAAATGTACCTACCAAAGACTTTTTTGGTATGCCTTTTGGCGCTGATGCTTCTGGGTGGTTCTCCTCATTTGTTGAATGCAGCTAATCGAAAAGGGTGCGTATCGGTAAACGAAACGGTTGAGCATGCGCTGGTAGTCGATACATCCATAGTAGCCTTGGATCCCACGCTTTCTTGCGGATCCAATACGATAGTTCGCTTGCAGGCGGGTATGGCGCAAACATATCAATGGCTACGAAATGGCTCGGCTATTCCCGGTGCTACCGCCAGACTGTACAATGCCAATATCTCAGGGTCGTACCGGGTTCGGGTAACAGATGGGTTAGGTAATCTGGACAGTAGCCGGGTGATAGAGGTTTTGATCGTACCCATTCCAGCGGTTGGCTTTACCACCAACCAGCCAGTACAATGTCTGTCAGCCAATGCATTTACTTTTACCAATACTACCACGATCAGCCAGGGTTCGGCTACGTATACCTGGTATTATGGAGATGGAAGTTTCTCGATCTCTACCAATGGATCTCGCACGTATGCCAACGCGGGTACCTTTTCGGTTAAGTTAGTGGCCACCTCTAATTATGGATGTGTTGATTCGCTTCGTCAGACGGTGAGCGTGAATTTGCCACCGACGGTATCTTTCTCCGTTAACAATACCGCTCAATGTCTCAATGGCAATCAATTCTTTTTTACTAATAGTTCAACCTCTCCTCAATCTCCATTGACTTATCGCTGGGAATTTGGTGATGGTAGCACCTCTACTGCAGTCAATCCTTCGTATCAATACAATCAGCAAGGGGTCTTTCCGGTCAAACTGGTTGTTACCTCGCAAGCAGGATGTAAGGACAGTGTGATCCAAAATGTAACCGTTCATCCCAAACCGATCGTTCGCTACACGATCAATAGTAATCAACAGTGCCAGACCGGAAATTATTTTCAGTTTACCAATACGACCTCGATCGAGCAAGGGACAATGAGTTATTTCTGGCAATTTGGGGATGGGGTTTCCTCTGGTGTTG
>JBIIHS010000213.1:0-2890 GCA_044235515.1 Chitinophagaceae bacterium
TAAAGATCATTATGGGATGCGCAAGATCAAAGAGCGGATCTTGGAGCATCTGGCCGTTTTAAAGCTCAAAGGCGATATGAAAAGCCCTATTCTTTGCTTTGCCGGACCTCCCGGTATCGGAAAGACCTCGTTGGGAAAAAGTATTGCCAATGCCTTGGGTCGAAAATACGTCCGACTCAGTTTGGGTGGGCTCCATGATGAAAGTGAGATTCGAGGTCATCGTAAAACGTATATCGGTGCTATGCCCGGCCGTATCTTACAATCGCTTCGGAAAGTACAAGCATCCAATCCGGTTATGATATTGGATGAGATCGATAAAGTTGGCAGCGATTTCAGAGGCGATCCCTCATCGGCCCTGTTGGAAGTATTGGACCCGGAGCAAAATCATTCATTCTACGATAATTATCTCGAGCTAGAATACGATCTCAGTAAGGTGTTGTTTATTGCTACTGCCAATAATATTCAAAACGTACAACCGGCCCTCCGCGACCGGTTAGAGATCATCGACTTGAACGGGTATGCCGTGGAGGAAAAAATCGAGATCGCCAAGCGGCATTTGATTCCGCGTCAAAAAGAATTGCATGGATTAAAAAGCAGTCCACTTCGTATTAGCGATAAGTTGATCGAGAAAATTATCCAGGATTATACCCGAGAGAGTGGGGTACGAGAACTCGATCGACAGCTGGCTGCCGTTATGCGCTATGAGGCCAAGGAATTGGTGATGAAAGAAAAGATAAAACCCACCGTCGGGCCCGCCCTGCTTGAAAAGATGTTGGGTAAGCCACGATATAGCAATGATCTCTATAAAACGGTTCAGCTGCCTGGAGTGGCCGTTGGTTTGGCCTGGACCTATGTCGGTGGTGATATTTTATTTATTGAAGCCACTGTAAGTGATGGCAAGGGAGTACTTACTTTGACAGGGAATTTAGGCAATGTGATGAAGGAAAGTGCTACGACGGCCCTTACGTATCTGCAGGGGCATGCAAAAAAATACAAGATCGATCCCGCTCGTTTTGAAAAAGCAAATATCCATGTGCACGTACCCGAAGGCGCAGTTCCCAAAGACGGTCCCAGTGCCGGAATTACGCTGATGACTGCCATGGCCTCGGCGCTGACCTCCAAGCGTGTGAAACCCTTTTTGGCCATGACCGGTGAGATCACCCTGCGCGGTCAGGTATTGCCGGTGGGAGGGATCAAGGAAAAGGTATTGGCCGCTAAACGGGCTGGATTAAAGGAGATCATTCTTTGTGCGCAAAACGAAAAGGATGTTGCAGAGATCGAGCCGCTTTTTATTAAGGGCTTAAAATTTCATTACGTAAAAAATATGTCGCAGGTCTTGGAAATAGCCCTGGTCTGATCTCTTGTTCCGCTGTTGCCTGCAAAAGCGGGTTTCCCGGTTTGTATTCAATGGCGGTTTTTCAATAAGGCGCTATCTCGCTAGTTCTTGGTAGACCTGCATGACCTTTGCTGCGGTTTTCTCGCAGGTAAATTCTTGCGCATATTGCCAACCTGCCTGTATTTGCTGTGCTGCCTTATCGGTATCCGTTACAATGCTGATCATCGCTGCGGCAATCGCTTCGGCACTATCCGGATCTACATAGTAGGCGCCCGGACCACCCGCTTCGGGTAGGCAGGAACGATTGGATGTAATTACAGGAACCTTGCTACATAGTGCTTCCAATACCGGAATCCCGAACCCTTCAAAATAAGAAGGGTAAAGTAAGGCAATGGCTGATTGATAAATGGCAGGAAAATCATGCGCCCGTTTAAAATCGGGATCTTGTGTTGCAATGGGGTTTTCCGATAAGAAAATGATCTTATGCTGTAGTCCTTTTTCCTCGATATAGGCTTTTACCTTTTTTTTATAGGATCCTCCGTTTCCGATCACCACTAAAGGGATGTCTAGTTGGCGGGAGAGTAAGTCCATGGCCTTGCAAGCCTGTAATAAATTTTTGCGCTCAATGATGGATCCTACCGATAAGAAAAAGCGAGTGGGTAAACTATATTTTTGACGGATACGTTCTTTTTCTTGTTCAGTCACTGGCTGATAAAAACGCGGGTCACAACTTTGATAACAAACCCGGATCTTTTTTTCCTCAATTTTATAAAAGTCGATGATATCGGCCTTGGTTTGCTCGCTAATGGCGATAATACGGTCGGCCGTTGTGCACGCATACCTAAATTTTTGGTGATAGATCTTTCGGTCGATCAGGCCATATTGCTCCGGATAGCGCTCGGGAATCAAATCGTGCATAGTTACTACCGTGGGGATACCCGTTCTGTGGATACCGAAGGGTAATTCATGGCTGAGTCCGTGATAGAGATCGATATTATTATTGACAAGCCACTGTTTGCACCAGTGACTACGCCAGGTAGCGCTCAATACTGTATGAAGCCATTGCGTGGGACGTACTTCGTGAAGTTGAGATCCCTGCATCGAAAAGGATGCGGAAGGTTTTGGATTTAATAGCCAATAGTCGTGTTCCGGATAAATGCGGGCCAATGATCCTATGATCGTACGGCTGTAGTGTCCCAAGCCGGTGCCATTGTGAAAAGCGCGTTTGGCATCAAAGGCAATTTGCATTGTCCAAAGATAAGCGTCTGTATCTTGTTATCAATTCTGATGAGGCGGTCGGCCTCGCAACGTGTAGATCGTAACCTGTAAGTGGGGTAGCGTTATCGCTGTTTAGTAGTTGACAGGACATTTTAGCCGGCGATCTCCTTGCGGAAACAGTCGTTTGCCAATATGAATGGTTTGGCTAAGGAAGGCATCATTTTCGGCAGGATTGCCACGGGGAAAATCCGTTTGGTAGGGGGCCAGCCCTCCGAGATCGTATTTGCCTTGGTAGTAAAGACGTTTAGCGCGTGTAGCATCAGCCGGTGACAGATA
>JBIIHS010000045.1:0-9594 GCA_044235515.1 Chitinophagaceae bacterium
GATCGATCAGTATGCCCAAAAAGGCAATGCGGCTCGATTTGTATTTCCTGAACCACAGATCGCCGAGCTGGATTTTAGTTTTAGTGGATTAAAAACCTCCATCCTTTACTTTCTTCAAAACGCAGGCAAGAGCCATGCTTATCACCCCGAGTGGATCGCCTCAGCCACGGAGCAGCAAGAATTTATCAAAGAAAATCTAGAAGATCTTTGTGCTTCGATTCAAGAACGTATCGTTTCGATCTTACTCAGAAAACTCAAAAAAGCCGTTGTAACGAGCGGCATCAAACAAATTGCATTGGCCGGAGGAGTGGCCGCAAACAGCGGTCTACGAAGAGGGATCGAGGACATGGCCAAGCGATACGGTTATCACTACACCATCCCTTCACTACCCTATTGTACCGATAATGCTGCGATGATCGCCATAACAGGGTATCATAAGTTTTTAGCCCAACAGTTTACCTCACTGGAAACCCCTTCCAGTGCTCGTGCAACCTGGTAAGTATAGGTTATGCCCAACGACTACTTTGCATTTAAAGAGTTTACTATTTGGCAAGATCGAACGGCCATGAAGGTAACCACCGATGCATGTCTTTTCGGAGCCTGGGTGAGTAAACGAATACAGGAAATGTATTCATCCCATGATCACTTGAACACAAAACCCCTAAGAGCTGCCGATGTCGGGGCCGGAACCGGTCTACTTTCATTGATGCTTCATCAAAAAAATCCGGACCTATTGCTAGAGGGAATCGAGATAGACCCGCAAGCTGCGGAGCAAGCCCGACAAAATATTGCCAAGGCAGGGGCGGCAAAACAAATAAAGATCTACGATGCGGATGCCACTGAGTTTACGGCCTCTGCCCCTTATGATATTATCATTAGCAATCCACCTTTTTATAAAGACGATCTGAAAGCTACACGCCCAAAAAAAAATTGGGCCTTTCATGAAGGAACACTCTCTCTGGCAGCATTGCTTGGCTTTATTTCGAAACAGCTATCGACAGAAGGTCACTTCTTTTTAATGCTACCCTACCGAAGAGAACAAGAGTTAATGGAACAATTGCCCAATTACGCCCTGTTGCTAACAGAAAAGACCTTAGTAAGACCGGCCCCCATGCGTACGCCCCACCGCATCTTGATCGCTGGCAAAAGAAAAAAGGTAATAGATCAGAAGCTTGCTCCTCTCTTAACAGTCCAAGAACTAATTATTGCCACTGAGACAGGCGCATATAGCAACCACTTTAGTGAACTGCTTTGCGATTACTATCTCTCCTGCTGATCGTTTGATAATCCTCCGTATTCCCGCATATAGCTGTACAGCGGAGAAATGTCCCCATTATTTGTTAGGGTAGCTTTTTCAATAACTGGAGAGCCCCCCTTAAAGAGATCCTCTAAAATAAACTTGATCAGTTGCTCCCCAAAATAGCGACTGGCATCTCTCGGTAACTCATTGGGTAGATTGCCCACGGCCATTACATCTATCGAACCGGGGAGGTAAGGGGCCGTTTTTTGAAGCGTGATCTTATCGACCCCATACACCGGGTCCTCTATACTCTGATCACCAAGATTAATAGGTACCGAACCATTGACATCATCAGAGATATCAGAAATAGTCACGATGCGAAAACGCGTATCCGCCACCTCCTCTTTTTCGAACAGTCTAGCCATACCCTGCTCCCAGTAAATTCCATTCATTAGAATATCGGTCTGAAAAGTATAGGGCTTAAAGAGGGTTTGATAGCGATCGTGGTGAGTGTGAAATTCCTCACGATCGTAGTGGCCGGTAGCTTTATTCTTGAAGAGATCGGCCCCTTTTAGATGGGTATAAACCGGATAGCTATACTCCCTTTTCAGATAATCGGCAGGCTCCACTTCGTGCACCCCAAGCAAGTTCATGACCTCTAAAATACCATGGGCTACCCGCCCCGATCCGGTAACAACAATTTTGATGGGAGGCAACTTTAACCCAAAGTAAGTATGAATTAACTCTCTGAAGCTGCGCTGCTTATAAACTCTATTTAAAGTAAAGGATCCTGTTCTTTTCCCATAGGCCATGATGCCATTATGAGCCCCGACCACCCCGGCAAAAAAACCAAAGCCAATAATGCGCTGCCCATCTTCATGCTCCAGACACTCGTAGTCGATCAGCCGGATCCGTTTTGAAAGAATAGCCCTGAATAGGGACTGGTTGTAGGGCTGCAATTTTTTGGTATGGGAGAAAAATAAGTAGGTCTTTTGGTCGATCAATTGCTCTATAGGCACTTCTTTGATCCCAAAAATATAGTTGCAGGCAGAAAGATCCTCTTGTAGGGTGACCCCCGCCGATAGGTACTCCTTATCCGAAAAGCATCGGGTCGGAGAAGGCTGCACCGTTATCTGAACATCCTGGAATGACTTTTGAAGCCACTTACACTGCGCCGGGGTTAAAGCCACCCGACTATCGGGAGGATTTTTACCCTCTCGAAGCAACCCGATCCTGATCATAGGCATACCTTTGCAATCCAGTGCAAAATTAACCCGATTTGACCGGTTTCAGGTATGAACTATTTTGAACTATTTGAGATCCCCATTCAACTGCAAGTAGACCAGCAGGCTCTAAAAAGCAAGTTTATGCAGCTGAGCCGCCAGCATCATCCTGACTTCTTTACCCACGATACCCCCGAGGCGCAAGAGGAGGCACTACAAAAAAGCGCCCTGCTTAACAAAGCCTGGAAGGTCTTTCAGCAACCCGAGGAGTTAATCGCCTATGTATTGGAACTAAAAGGACTTCTCGCCGAAAATGAAAAATACCAGTTGGATGCTGATTTTTTAATGGAGATGATGGAGATCAATGAGGCGATCACCGAACTGGATGAAGGGCAACTACCCACCATAAAAAGAAGAATTGATCAACTGCAAGAGGAGATCTATACTCCAGTGCAGGATATCATAACAAGGTACCAAGACGGGCACACTTCGGCAGCCGACCTCTTGAAAGTAAAAGAATATTATTTTCAGAAAAAATACCTGGATCGCATCAGAACGAGCCTTATATCCCTGTAGAAATACCCTTGCATCCCTGCAGAGATAGTTTCATGCAGGCCTGGACATTCGATCACATCGGGCCCCATTTGCTTGGGCTTTTTGGCTGATTTACGTACATTTGCTCCCCTCCCGCCCGGGTGGCGAAACTGGTAGACGCAGCAGACTCAAAATCTGCCGCCCGCAAGGGTGTATCGGTTCGATTCCGATCTCGGGCACATAGCCCCCAACACGAAGTGTTGAGGGCTTTTTTAATTGCATGCGTGGCGAGCTTGCTTGCCTAAGCAGACAAGTAAAAAGCCCGTCACGGCGACGCCGTGTGGGGCTTTGGGTAAGACCGCCACAAAATAATTAGTGATACGCTTGCAATTGTTAGATAAAAAATTCTTCAGCTTTAGTTTTTATTTGTCGGAAAAATCATGACTGCTCGATAGGCAATGATTAAAGATTCCTAACAACTGAAATAAAGATCACTTTATTTGTGCCTACCTCCATGCACCACCACTTAAATTCATACCACCGATAAGTGTTACCCACTGGCACTTGGACATTAGTGGTAATTATCTCAGCATTTGAAGTAGTCCAATAAACATTACCATCACCATAATCAACATTGACAGAGACTCCTGAAGCTATTGCTGTATTAATTGCTGTTCTATATTGATTAACTGAGGGGGCCGAGGTCTGGAAGCTAATGGTTTGCTGTGAAGAGGATGTGTTCTTAATTTTTGGAACATAAAAAGAACTACCATTACCAGCCAAGTTAGCTTGAAGGCCATCAATTTCTGGCACACGCGTTAAATTATTCGTTGTTGCATGCGATGATAGATCAAATCCATTAGCTTCAGCAGTCGTTTTTGGAATTGCATATGATGCCGTAATTGCTTCACCTATGTTCAATACGGTCCCGCTTCCTACGACTGCTGTACCAGTTGCCGCCCCCAAAGTTGAGGGTATTGCAAAACTAGCTGTAGCAGGTGAAGAAGCAGTGGGAGTTCCACTCACATTGTATACTAGTTCACCTGTGCCATAATTGAGTGTGCCACCTTGCAGGGAGGCACTTAAACCAGCTACACCAGTAGAATTTATAGTACTACCGTTTGCATAACTACCGCCATTCCCGCCTGAATAAGGTATTTTCAGAACACCGGTATAAGGTGTATTAATCGTATAGGTGGTAGGTTCAAGTTTAGCATTAGCATAATCCAATGAAGTTATTGAACCTGCAGTAGAGGTAACATTGGCCAACTGCTTCCACTCAGTTCCGGTATAATAGTAAAAGCCACTAACCTGATCTGTTTGGTATACAAATAATCCTGTTGCAGGGCTGGAAATTGATGTTCGTTCAGATGCGGTCATTCTAGGAATCAGTAAACCCTTGTTAGTGCTGGTCAAATCCAGTACAGCATTAGAAGCGGGACTATTCGTGCCAATACCTACACTCCCATCATCACGCACCATAATTAAGGGAGTAGCAGAAGAAGAGTTAAGAACGCGCAGCGATGTAGTGGAAGAGGTAGTTCCAGATCCCTTAATCTCAAATTTGGCTGTAGGAGTTGCGGTTCCGATGCCGACTTGAGCCTCCAACAGTGAGGCAGACACCAGCAAAAGCAAAAGAGTAATGACTTTCGTTTGAAAAGTACTACCGTGCATAATTAGTTGAAATCCGTAAAAGCAAACGCTTATTGTATGATAACCGAAATCGCCTCAGCACCTGCATTAAGATAGTAAACCCCGGCTGGCAGACCCGCAACACTCATCGTTTGGAGGCCGGCGTTAAGACGCTGGCTCAGCACCTGGCGACCCGAGGCATCAAAGAGCCGCACTGCCATAGCTTCTTTTAGCAGCACATTGAGTTTACCTTCTCGTACAGGATTGGGGAATACCTTAAGTACAATATCACTAGCACCCATTACGACCGATACAACCTTACTATAACTGTACAATCCATCTTGATCGCGCTGGATCAGACGGTAATAATTAAACCCGCTTACAGGTGTGTGATGAATAAAAGCGTAGTCTCTTCTACTATTGGCATTACCGGCTGCCCTTACTGTGCCTAAGGTCTTCCAATCGTTGCTACCAGCACTATGCTGCACCACAAAATCGCTTGTGTTTTGCTCTGTGGCCGTACTCCAGTTCAATACAGATACGCTCTCTTTCTTATTGGCCGTAAAGCTCAGCCAGGTAACCGGAAGAGGGCCATTTGCCGCCGATAGCGTGAGCTCATTTAAACCCACGGCACTAAAAGTATTGCTGGTCTCAAAAAAATTAGCCGTGGAAGAAACCGTACCCGCTACAGGCGATTGCCATGCCGCCCCGTTATGGTAATGCAGTGCCAGACCGGTCGTATTGGTGACAGACCCAGCCACGCTGCTATAGTCAAATCGAATATGCCCTGTAAAGGCAGCCGTCGTGTTCGAGAATTTATATACCTTGGGAATGTAAGGTTGGGTAATGGGGGTATTGGCAACAGTACTGGAAATGGTCAACGCTGTATTGCTCAAGGTGAGATCAGCCGTTGGCATCAGGGTTAAACCATCGATGGAGACCGTTTCACCCGACTTGATAAAAAAGGTCTCCGAAGCCGTTACGGTAAACTGGGCTTTCGCTGCTAAAGCTGCAAAAGAAAGAGCCATAGAGAGTATAATTTTTCTCATACGTTTTCGCAGGGGTGTAAGAAGGTTTACTATTATTTAGATAAAGTGACCCCAGCAAGCTCTTGTAGCTGCTGTTGCAGTGATTCTATCATCTGCTGTTGTTGCTGAATGGCCTTGATCAATACCGGGGTCAGCTTGGCATAGTTTACGCGTTGGATCATCGGCTGACCAAGTTGATCTACTTGGTCCTTTTGTCCGCTCACCAAATAAGGCATTACCTGCTGAATCTCGTGAGCCATAAAACCATACTCACGCTCCCCTGTTTCTTTCCAGGCAAAATCATAGGCCGAAATAGCATTGACCACCGACAACGCATCAAAATCCTTTTTGTCTTCTTTCAATCGGTAATCAGAAGCTGTACCATTGACTAATCGGAAAAATTCCTCTGAATTCAGCGCATAGTACAACATCTCTTCTTCTTGCTGGCGGATCAGGTCGGCTTTAAGTTCCGTTAGGGCTGGCGTAGACCAGGGCTGCTTAGAGGAAGCAAGCTCCTCTGAATAGTTGAAGTCAAACATGATTAAGTATTAGAAAAATTACTGCGGAAAAGTACTGATAAATTAGGTAAAATACCTAACTATTTAACAATACAAACAAGTAAAATAGATATTTTTACTTAGCCCTGCTCAGCATTCTGGAAAGGGTTTCCTCGCGGATACCCAGAAATGAGGCGATGTATTTTTTAGGGATCATTGGCGCCTTCTCAGCATATACATCAAGATAATACCGACAGCGCGCTGCAGCAGAGGGAATACGAGCTATAAAAGAACGAATCTCTGCATCTTGATAATAGACTGTTAATAGTCTTCGGAGCAGAATATTCATCTCAGGAACAAGCTGTAACAATTCCTCCAACTTATCAGCATTCAGCTCAACCAAAACAGCCTCTCTAATAACCTGAATATATTCAATGGATGGAGTACGTTCATGCATGCTATAAATAGAGGTAACAATTTCATTGGCACAGGATATCCAGGTGGTTACCTCCTTTTCTCCCTGACGAATAAAAGCGCGTATTACTCCCTGGTAAATAAAATGATAAGTAGTACAGACCTCTCCGGGGCGAAGCAAATATTCCCCCCTTCTAAAAGCCTTGATCACACAGTGCTCCCTCAAAAAGTCCTGTGCCTGTACCGGTACGGGGTAAAACAAGGAGACGACTTTGATCAGTTCAGATACTTGTGCCGACATAGGGCTTGGAAAATAATATAATTGACTTAAAAACTGCCAATAATTGATTTATGTCAAGAATCGATCCTCCCATCCAGGAATTGAAAGCAGGCATTGTCTACGATGACCAAAGATTCGATAACGGGCTTTGGCTACTATCCTGTAGCCCATATCTCTAAGAGGTCGTGGAATCAGTATAAAGCAATATAAGAAGGCCCATCCGCCCGGTAATTCTTTCAGAATCCGTAGCACGGCTGTAGAGGCAATGGATAGTTGCCCGTTATGAACCAAAAGCACTGTTTCAAATAAAGGTGTCGCCACCCCATACTTCCGAATTATTTGTTGACCAGCGGCAGATTGTAGCGATGCAAACCGAAAATGGCCCGCCTTATCCCTTTTTAGAACAAATTGAACCGCCCAGCTACAAAGATTACAATCCCCGTCAAAAAGAATAATAAGATGGGTTGGCGGATTCATGATGGGGTGGTAAAACAAGCGCAAGTTAATGCGTCAACCTGTAATCGACTACCAAGTATACGCGCCCTACTTTTTGATCATACCTATAATGACAGGGCTCATTGTCTTACTGACCAAGCCCGTAGTAGTTTGCAGAAAAAAGTGAAAAAGAGCATCTTGATCGCCATCATCGGCTGTATAGTGCTGCCTGCTTTAGGGCAACAAAAAAAAGAGCAAAGCGGCATAGAAGTAAGACCGGTAACCCTTGAATTTTCGGTGGCTCCGGGAACGAGTGCCACACAAAAAGTATATGTAACGAACGCGCTCACTACCAAAACCCAATTTACGGCCTACCTAAATGACTGGAGACGAGATACGATCGGCAGTCATGTTTTTTCATCGCCCGGGCAAGATCCTCGCACCTGCGCTTCTTCCGTAACGATCGATAAGACCTTTTTTGAACTGGAGCCCGGACAACGGCAAGAGATCACAGTTACCCTCCAAGAACCAATAGACAGCCAACAGACCCCTCAAATGAAGTGGTGCATGTTCTTTATTGAGACCGTAAAAGAAAAACAACTCGGCACGACTACCGGCTTCAAGACGACTATCGCCAACCGCTACCGTGTGGGTGTTCACATCTATCAAACACCGCCAGGTGTCACTGAAAAAGAAGTTCGGTTGCTCTCGTTATTGGAAATGGAAGATACCATAAAACGATATCGTCTAATTTGCCAAAATACCGGAGGTGCACAACTACAATGCTCCAGCTATATAGAGCTGTTCTCTCTACAAGATGGCAGTAAAATCAAATTGCCAAGCCAGGAATTTCCTCTTTTTCCCGAGCAGATTCGATACATCGATTTTGTATTGCCTGAAAAACTGACCAAAGGAAAATACACGCTTACCGGCATTATTGACGCAGGAGAAGAAGTGGCACTCGAAGCAGGACAACTCACCATAGAAGTAGACTGAGTCTTAGTGCTTCAGAAACCGTATCGGCCTTTTTTTCTCTCGAAGCAAAAAAATCACTTCCGCTTCTAGACGACTACGAAGATCAACCCGATAAAAAGGGGTTACAGGCTTTATCGTCCCACTAAAAGCTTCCTGATTCAGGGTAACCGTATAGAGTCCTGCAGGAAGATTGATAAAGTAACTTCCTTGTTCATCAGTTAGAGTAGAATACTCCGTGCCGCTGCTATCGATAGCCTTGACCAAAATATGCTCTGGAGATACCAGCTGTGTAGAGTGGTCATCCAATTCGATACGCACCTTTCCCGACACCACACAGCTCTTCGAAAATGGAATCATAATCTCCTTATTGGAATGAAAAACAAATGTTAGCGCTGAATCAGGGGGCGGCAACAGCCCACGGTGTGCGGATGGATTCATCACGGTTAACCTATAGAAGCCCGTATCAATATTTCGCCAATGAAAAGCGCCTTCAATTCCTGTCACAAAATCTTCTTTATTGACCCTGACTTTGACCCCAGGGAGAAGCCGATCGCCACTGTCAAAGTTTTTATTACTATTGGCATCTTCGTAGGCCACTACATCCAAACGATGATAGCGTCTTTTGAAGAGGATCGGAACACGTAAGGACTTTTTTATCGATAGACTAAAAAAAGGAATATTGACACCCAGCATAGCGGGAGCCATGGAACGAGAGAAAGGAAAGGTTCCAGAAAAAGCCAGCTCCCAACCCCTTGACGGCTGACGCCAAGAAGCATTCAGGCTAGCAGAAGACGTAATCTTGCTATCAAATCTGGTTTTAGATACACTATAGCGAAGATTGACCCCCACTTGTTTCCAAAGCCGAAAGCTGACGAAGGGGCCGATCAACAGGGTTTGATTCATACGTAGTAAAACCTTTATCGTGCTATCCTTTAATACGGGCTGTTGCAAAAAAAAAGCCCTGACCCCACTACCCTTTCGCTGATAACTAAAAGAAGTATTATGTATAAATACCGGACGATCGATCTGCTCATTATCGGCATAACCCATCAACGACTTGATATTGAAACGGCCTCCCTCCTTGGTCGTAAACGAAAAAAAGACTTCGCCAAACTGGTAGCGAGGAAGCTGGGCAGCAGCAACGCCGGTTTGTTCAAGCAATCCGGTACTGAACGAAAGATCTAACTGATCGTTGCGATATCCAGTTCGCATTCCGATTTTTTTGATATTAAAACGAAACGCATCGGTGTAGTACACCGTGTCTGTCAAAATAGTATTGACAATAAAGTTATTGGTATAAAACAGGTCTACATATGTTTTCTTTATAAGCCAACGA
>JBIIHS010000214.1:0-2863 GCA_044235515.1 Chitinophagaceae bacterium
ACATTTCGAAATATTATTACTAAACGAACCTACTGGACCCTTTGATATGCCCTTTATAAAAACCACCATTCCTGATCTGCTGTTGTTTGAGCCGGTCGTACATAACGACGCAAGGGGTTATTTTTTCGAATCGTACAACGAGTCCGTATTTGGGCAACAGGGTATCGATATTCGGTGGGTCCAAGACAATCAGTCTTCTTCGCAATACGGAGTGGTCAGAGGGCTGCATTTTCAGCGTCCCCCGCATGCGCAAACTAAGTTGGTCAGAGTGCTCAGCGGTTCTATTTTGGATGTGGTGGTCGATATCAGAGAAGGGTCACCCACTTTTGGGAAGTCCTTTAGTATCGAACTGACCGCCGAGAATAAAAAGCAACTATTGGTTCCTAAAGGCTTTGCGCATGGCTTTGCTGTGCTTAGTGAACAAGCCGAGGTCTTGTACAAGTGCGATCAATTTTACAATAAAGCCAGCGAGCAGGGCATTTTGTATGCCGACCCCACACTGGCCATTAATTGGATGATCGCTGCCGATCGCGCTATCATCTCAGAAAAAGATAGACAACTGCCGCTGCTTAAAGAATTAAAATCTCCCTTTACCTATCCTTAATTTTAAATGACTGTAATGGGTTCCTCGTCTTCTGATCAAAAAAAACCGACCATATTGGTAACGGGGGCGAACGGCCAGGTAGGAAAGGAGCTTCGTCAACTGGAGAAAAGCTGGCCGCAGTATCAATTTTTATTTTTATCAAGGGAGGATCTGCCCATCCACCATTTTGAATTGGTACGCCGGTATTTCGAAGCCGTGCATCCAGATTATCTGATCAATTGTGCTGCATACACCGCGGTCGACAAGGCGGAGTCAGAAAGAGACTTGGCCTATCAGATCAATGCTGAGGCCGTGGGTGTTTTGGCGGCGATCTGTCATCAGCAGCAGTGCCGGCTTATCCATATTTCGACCGACTATGTTTTTGACGGAACGGCCACTCGTCCATATCGTGAAGATGATTCTTGCGCTCCCCGGTCAGTCTATGGGGCCTCTAAGTGGGAAGGGGAGAAGTTGGCCATGCAGTACGATCCGAATAGCATTATTGTGCGCACCTCTTGGGTATACTCTTCCTTTGGCAAGAATTTTGTAAAAACCATTCTTCGGCTCTTACAAGAAAAGCCAGCGCTCTCTGTGGTCAACGACCAGGTGGGATCCCCCACCTATGCTGCGGACCTTGCTGAAGCTTTACTTTTGATAATCTCTGCAAAAAATTGGAAATCAGGAATATATAATTATAGTAACACTGGAAATATCAGCTGGTTCGACTTCGCAGTGGCCATTGCAAAACTTAAGCAATCCACCGTTCCCATCCAGGGGATCAGCACCGCTCAGTATCCAACGGCTGCCCACCGACCGGCCTATTCCGTACTGGATACGAGCAAGATCACCCAAACCTTTCACGTGCCCATTAAGGATTGGCGGGAGAGTTTAGCGCATTGTCTGTCTTTTTGTACATTCAATACCTAAATCGATGCTATGTCCTTTTTTGCCCGAAGAGAATTCTTCAAAAAGACCGGGCTGTTTTCTGCGGCAGGCCTTTTGAATGGACTTGGCCAAGACTAGTATCAAAAAAATACCCGGCACAAGTACCGGGTTTATGTTGACCCATAAGGATTCGAACCTTAACAGACAGAACCAAAATCTGTAGTGCTACCGTTACACCATGGGTCAATCCGAACGCTTTTTCAAGCGGAGTGCAAAAATAGGGCTATCCCCGTTTTTACCCAAATGGTTTTAAAAGATTTTGTGGCTCACAAAAGCTCGGCCAGGTAGTAATTTTTTTTGCCTTTTTGTATCAGTAGGTATTTTCCATGCAGCAAGAGGGCAGGATTCAGGACCAGATCGATACTCTCTACTTTTTTTCTATTGATGCTGATGCCTCCACCTTGCACCAGCTTTCGTGCCTCCCCCTTGCTGGCCAAAATGCCGGTCTGTGACAAAAAACCTACGATATCAATTCCCTCTGTAAGTTGTTCCATTGGAAATTGGATATGCACGACACCTTCCATCGAGGCCAGGTCTTGCTCACTGAGGGAACTGATGGGGGCCTGTTGATTCAAAAAAAGTTTTTCGGTGGTGGCAAGCGCTTTCTCCAGTTCGGCGGGGCCGTGTACGAAGCGAGTTACTTCTTCGGCTAATTTCTTTTGCAATTTTCTGGCTGCGGGATCGGCTTGATGAAGGTGCAATAATTCATCGATGACTGCCTTTGGCAGAAAAGTAAAAATGCTGATCCATTTTTTGGCATCCTCGTCGCTGGCATTCAGCCAGAATTGATAAAATTGGTAGGGAGTGGTCTTTGCAGGATCCAGCCAAATATTGCCCGCCTCGGTTTTGCCAAATTTGCCCCCATCGGTTTTGGTGATAAGCGGGTTGGTAAAAACAAAGGCCTCCCCTCCACATTTTCTCCTGATCAATTCGGTCCCCGTAGTCATATTTCCCCATTGATCGCTACCTCCCATTTGAAGCTTGCAATTCTTATGTTGATGGAGCCAATAAAAATCGTAGCCCTGCATTAATTGGTAGGCGAACTCCGTATAACTGATACCCGTCTCTCCTTCGATCCTTTTTTTAACGCTATCCTTTGCCATCATGTAGTTGACCGTAATATGTTTTCCGGTATCGCGCAAAAAGTCAATGAAAGAGATATTCTTGAACCAGTCATAATTGTTGACCAGCTCCGCTGCATTGGGTAGCTGGGGATCGAAATTCAAAAAACGTTCCAGCTGTGCCTTTACACCAGCGGTATTTCTTTGCAAAATTTCTTCTGTGAGTAGATTTCTCTCTTCGTTCTTTCCACTGGGGTCTCCCACCATTCCGGTA
>JBIIHS010000244.1:0-2863 GCA_044235515.1 Chitinophagaceae bacterium
GAGAGATGAGCGCGCAATAATTTTCTGAAAAATAAAATTGCCTTGGCAAATATTGAAAAATACTTACTTTTAGATATCCTAAACCAATTAAAAATGAAAAAAATCATCCCCTTACTTTTCGTTGCCATTATTGGATTTACTCTGAAAACTGCTGCCCAGAAGGCAATCAACTCCATTCACTTTTACGATATTAAAAATGAGGCGATGGAGAAAAATTATATTGCAAGCCTGAAAGAGATCAACGCGATCATGGCTGAAATGGGCTTCCCAAAAAATTATTACAGCTACATGAAAGTAAATGCGGCTGATACGTCTACAACATATAGAAGTTGCACTATTGGACATTGGACGTCAGAACAAGACTATAAAACAATACATGATCACCCAAAATTTAAAGCTTGGGCGGAAAAGAATAAGGATAATAATGCGGTTTTTATTTCCGGCCAATTATATAGAAGATTCTACACTATTGAATAAATCGTAGGATTGCTCTTAACTAGTTAATCACCAAAACAATAAAAAATGAAAAAACTATTATTTTCAGCAATTATTGCTCTTGCTGTAGTAGCCTGTACTCAAAACGACCAAAATTCCGCTTCTAATGGAAAGCCCCACCAGATTGGCGAAAATTATGACAGTACCGCTTACATGAATGTGATCAAAGCCAGTTTTAAAGATATTGAGAGCTACGATTCCGTTACATATAGAGCAAGATATGCCGATACAGCAAAATTTCATGATAATGATAAGTTAATAACCCTGAACGAAAACGTCGCCTTACAGGGACAGTTTGCAGCGGCCGGCATAAAAGCTAAAGTAAAAGATGATTATGTTATGTGGGGCAGCCATTTTAATTTCAAAGATGGAAGCCAGGGAGATTATGTGTACTCCTACTTAACAGTCACATTCACCAAAGGAGATCAGGCTGTCGATATAGTAGTTTTTCAAGCAAATAGATTTAACAAAGATGGTAAAATCACCGAGGAGTGGCTGGTGTACGATGCATCGAAGATGGCTACGCTAATGAATTAAATATTATCCTTCACTAACAAAGCCCCTACAAATAATATTGTAGGGGCTTTGTTTTAGGAAATAGATCCTAATAAAATGTAAAGATTAGATCCCTTATTATTTAGGTAAAGGAAGATCAGAATTAGAGATATCTCTATGCAGCTTCCACTTCCCATCCTCCTTTTTCCAGAGAGCCAAACATTTACGCTTATCGAGCACGGTGCCATCTAAAAACAAAAGGACTCGGTTAGAGGAGGCTAAACGAACGATTGAACAATTAGGCGCCTGAAAAATTGAATCTAGCGATTAGAAGCTACTCTACTCACTTCCCCTCAAGCTTATTCACATAGTCGAGTGAGCCCAGTCGGAGCCGAAGCGGTAGTTTGGTCTTCTTTTCAAATTTCCACTCTTGCTCGCAAACGAAGCCTTGCCTTGGACGAATAAAAGCAGGCTTAATAAACACAATTGGCTTTTGGGGTGGCGTGGTATCGCCAAGCAACGCCGATGCAAATAATGGCCTTCGGGGTAAGGGGAAAGATATTTGTCCGTAACAAAAACTAGAAATAACTAATAAAACAATAGCAGCCATGTGACGCATCGGACCCAAATTTATTCACAAAGATATTGATAGACTGCTCTACCGAAAAATAGACCAACGACCTATATCAAAATTTTTAATTACCTTTACAATTCTTGATGTTATTGCTCTCTGTGTTTGTGCAGTTTTTCTTCCCAAATATGTTGTTGTTCTAACGTAAGGCAGATAAAGCACCGGTTATACAGTGGTGGCCTTATCACATTTTTCATATAATAATTACCAACGTGTCATTTAAAAATTTAAGACTCATTGAGCCAATATTAAAGGCGTTAAGTGAGGAGGGTTATGAAACCCCAACCCAAATTCAGCAAAAATCAATTACACCCATTTTAGACCGCAACGATATTTTGGGCTGTGCACAAACTGGAACAGGCAAGACCGCTGCTTTTACGATACCCATCTTACAATTGATGCATGAAGAGCGTATGGCAAGTAACAACCGTAAAAGGACCATCGACACGCTAATACTTACGCCAACACGCGAGCTGGCCATACAAATTGGGGACAGTATTACAGCGTATGGCCGACACCTTATACTAAGGCATCAGGTTATTTTTGGTGGCGTTTCGCAACATGCCCAAGTTAATGCCATCCGAAATGGAATTGACATTTTAGTGGCTACTCCTGGCCGACTATTAGATTTGATGCAGCAAGGACATATCACTCTTTCCAACATAAAGTTTTTTGTATTGGACGAAGCCGATCGTATGCTCGATATGGGTTTTATCCATGATGTCAAGAAAATTATTGGAAAACTGCCGGTAAAAAGACAATCCCTTTTCTTTTCGGCCACTATGCCGCCTGAAATCAGTCAGCTGGCCAATATACTACTTAAGAGTCCTGTAAAAGTAGAAGTAACCCCGGTTTCTTCAACAGCAGAGATGATTCAACAAGCTGTCTACTTTGTAGAAAAGAACGATAAGCAAAATCTATTGATTGATATTCTAAAGGATAATGCTATTGAATCACTCCTAGTTTTTACGCAAATGAAGTATGCGGCAGACAGACTATCCAAGCGACTGAATGCTTCTGGTATTGCAGCAGCGGCCATACATGGTAATAAATCGCAGAATGCCAGACAAGCAGCTTTGGAGAATTTTAAAAATAAAAAAGTGAGAGTATTGGTAGCTACAGATATTGCGGCAAGAGGAATCGACATCGATCAACTTTCGCATGTTCTTAATTACGAACTCCCAAATGTTCCCGAGACCTATGTTCATCGCATTGGACGTACAGGCCGAGCAGGCGCCTCGG
>JBIIHS010000215.1:0-2856 GCA_044235515.1 Chitinophagaceae bacterium
ACCAAAATGAGCAACGCCACTGATGATCCCTTCAAACTCCTCACCCACAAAATTTTTCATGTACTGCACCTGCTTATATTTATTGGCAGCCCGTTCGGCTTCCATGGCCGCCCTCTCACGTTCGCTAGTGTGCTTACATTTTTCCTCTAACTTTTTGTCTGGTACAATTCGTTGTTGCAATACCTCCCATAAAATGCGATGTGCCTGTATATCGGGGTAACGACGGATCGGAGACGTAAAATGACAGTAATTATCAAAACCCAGTCCATAATGGCCAACATTGTCTGCCGTGTAGCGTGCCTTGGCCATGGTACGGATACCGAGTTGCTCTAATACATGTTGCTCGGGTCTACCCTTTACGTCTTTCAACAACTGATTAAAAGAGCTGGCAATTGCCTGGGGGCTGGATCGGTCAAAAGAGTGTCCAAACTTTCTGGCAAAGTCTACGAAGGGGATCAGTTTTTCCTCATCGGGATCGTCATGAATACGATAAGGGAAGGGTATGGGTTTATTATCAATTCGCTTTTCCGCTATGAAGCTGGCCACGGTTCGGTTAGCCAAGAGCATAAATTCTTCTATCAGCTGATGAGACTCTTTGCTCTCTTTGACCATGATTCCAATGGGATCGCCTTTCTCGTTCAGCTTAAAGCGAACTTCTTGTGATGAGAAATTGATGGCTCCTTGCTCGAAGCGAGCGGCCCGAAATTGACGCGCCAATTGATTGAGCTGTAAGACCTGCTCGGCATACAAACCGGCCTGCTCCTCGATAATGGCTTGAACCTCTTCGTAGGTAAAGCGGTGATCCGAGAAAATAACAGTGCGACCCAACCATTGCTCTTTGATCTGTCCAGTTGGGGTAATGGTAAAGATAGCCGAGAAGGTGAGTTTTTCTTCTTGCGGACGAAGCGAACAAAGAACGTTGGAGATCTGCTCGGGCAACATGGGGTTGACTCGGTCGGGTAAGTATACCGAAGTAGCCCTCGCATAAGCCTCGGCATCGAGCACCGTTCCAGGCGCTACATAATGACTTACATCAGCTATATGCACACCGATCTCAAACCAACCATTGGGCAACTTCTGAAAAGAAATAGCATCGTCAAAATCTTTGGCATCGACCGGATCGATCGTAAAGGTCAGTATCGAACGGCAGTCGCGTCGCCGGGCTATTTCTTCTTGACTGATGGTTTCGGGCATACGAGCCGACTCTTCAAGGGCCTCGTCACTAAACGAAAGTGGAAATCCGGCTTCGAGCAAGATCTCCTTGGCGGCAGCATCATTGCCATCTTCTTCTTTCAAGATTGTGACCACCTCTCCCATGGGTCTTTTATCTGCTCCTTCTGCCCACTTGATTACTTTTACGACCACCCGATCGCCCTGCCTTGCTTCTTGCAAGAATTGCTTCGGAATAAATATATCGGGCATTGGCTTGTCCGTCTCCGCGACAAAAAAGGCAAATCCATTACCCATCTGTAACTGACCGATGAATTCACTACGCTTTCGCTTGATGATCTCTTTGATCACCCCTTGCATACGCCCATTGGCCTTTCTCTCTTTCACCGCTACTTTTACCAGATCGCCATGAAGAGCAGTATGCAAATCGCCTGGACGGACCATAATATCGTTATCAAGTTGATCGACCAGCACATATCCCATACCGGAGCGAGTCAATTCAAGCGTTCCCTTTAAGAATTGGGACACCGACGCCTGATGTGACTTGCGTTGTTGCTGCTTTCTTTTGCTGTTCTTTCTTCCCATATCAACTCTGTGGTCTTTTAAAATCAGAAATGAAATCGATAACGAGCCTATCGAAACGCTCCTTATCCCCAAACAAAAAACGATGCTCCACAGGCAATACATACCAGGGAAGCCCATCTATCTCTGCACTGAATTTCTCTAAGCGAACAGCGTCTTTTTCTGTGGTAATCAGGATTCGATTTTCTGTTGGCAACTTTTCGAACTCTCTTCGGATCTCGTTAAAATCTTCGATACTAAAAATATGATGATCGCGATAGGTAAGCTGATGATAGGTAGCCGAACGCTCTTCGATATATTGTTTTAACGGACGAGGGTTCGAAATACCCGTTACCAGCAAGATCTCCTCTTTGCCGGTAAAGGAGTAAAATTGCTTTTGGGTCAAATGATAGGGAGAACCATAGGCAAGCGTAGTAAAAAAAACAGGTTGACCATTGACCGGGGCCAATTCGGCCATGATACTGCGTTGCTTTTCCTCGCTCAGATCGATTGGACATTTGGTAACGATCAATGCGGTAGCAGCTCGATACCGACTCTTCAGGTCGCGCAGATCACCGGTCGGCAAATAGAAATCTCTGGTAAAGAGGTTTGAATACTCTGTAAGTAGAAGCGAGCAACCCGCTTGAAGGGAACGGTGCTGAAAAGCATCATCCAATAAAATAACTTGCGTTTCGGGATGGTCATGCAATAATTCGGGAATAGCAAGCAGCCGCTCCTCTCCTACCGCTACGGGCACATCCGGGAACTTTCGATACAAGGCCAGGGGCTCATCCCCCACTTCGAGAGCCGTAGCATGAGAAGACACCAAGGCATATCCACGGGTTCTTCTTCTATATCCGCGACTGAGTGCGGCCACCTTGAATTTTTTGTGCAATAAGCCAGCGAGGTATTCGATCAGCGGGGACTTGCCGGTACCACCGACCGCCAAGTTCCCTACTGTGATCAAGGGTAACCCAAAGCTGGCCGTCCGTAAGAATTGTTTGTCAAAAAGCCAGTTTCGACAACCGACCACAAGCCAGTACAAGAGCGATATCGGCAACAGGAAGATCCTGAAGGAGCGTAGAAAAAAGTGGTAGACCATCGGTTAGCAGCTAATTTACGAAG
>JBIIHS010000216.1:0-2852 GCA_044235515.1 Chitinophagaceae bacterium
TATCACCTTTTCCAAAACGTGGAAGAACAAGCCCTATAACCTTTCTCTCAGTGCCAATCATAACCAGAACAATAATATAGGTCTCATCAATATTAGTCTTCCTAATGGCGCCTTTACACTCAATAACATCTACCCATTCGAAAGAAAGAATGCTGCGGGCGCGTCCCGTTGGTACGAAAAGTTAGCCATTGGGTATAATGTCACCTTTTCGAATTCGATCAGTTTTTATGACACACTTACCTATGGTCGTAATGGGGTAAAGCCCTTTTTACAGTACATACGGGATACTGCGCAGTGGATGGCGAATCACTCGCTTCCTATCGCGTTGGCCTTACCTCCCATTTTAGGGGGGCGCGTGATCGTTTCGCCCGGTATTAGTTATAACCAGAGTTGGATCCAGCGGGTAACCCGCTACAGCTGGAATGCCAACCAGAAAAAAGTAGATACGCTCACGCAAAAAGGGCTATTTATCGATCAGCGCGCCAGTGTTTCATTGGGATTCAATACGGCCCTCTACGGGATGTATCAGTTTAAACGATCTCGGGTAATGGCCATTCGCCATATTATGCGACCGCAAATCGCACTTAGCTATACGCCCGATTTTAACAAGAGTAGAATTCTAAGTACGCAGGTAGATACTACAGGTCGGGTTCTTTACTACAACGATATGGGAGGTCAATTTCTTTATAATACCTCGACTCGGCGATCCGGGTCCATTCAATTTGGACTGGATAATAATCTTGAGATGAAGTACCGCTCCAAGAAAGATACCGGTAAGGCTGCGATTAAAAAGATGATGCTGATCGACGGATTTGGCTTTAGTGCCTCCTATGATCTACTGCGTGACTCAATGAATTTGTCCAGAGAGATCCCTTTTTATTTGCGGACCACTCTTTTTGACAAGATCAATATTAATGCGTCTACCAGTCTCAATCCATACCAAACAGATAAGAACGGTTTCGAGATCAATAAATATGCCTGGCAGGGGGGCAAATTCAAACTGGGTCGTATTAGTTCGGGAAGTGTGGCCATTGGGACCAATTTTCAGAGCAAGCCCAAGGACTCCAAGAAAGAGGAGCTTCGAAAAAAGCAGATGCAAGAACGTCTCAACGATCCACTTTTGCAAGGCGATCAGCAGCGCTTATTGGAATACATGCAGCAAAATCCGAACGAGTTCGTCGATTTCAATATTCAATGGCAACTCAACGTAAGTTACTCCCTTTCTTTTTTTAGTCGACTTCGTCCCGATTTTAGCGGTTACGAAAAAGAGTACAACAGCGGGTTAAATCTGGCGGGCAGTTTTAACCTTACTCCCAAATGGAAATTGTCTGGCTCGGCCAGTATCGATATGACCGGGGGCAATGTACAATATCTCACCATGTCCATCAATCGCGATCTGCATTGCTGGCAATTATCGATCAATGTAATACCTGTTGGATTTACCCGATCCTTTAATTTTACTATTTCCCCAAAAGCTTCCTTGCTGCAAGACTTGCGTATTAATCGCACACGGTTCTTTACCGGTTTCTAAAAGGAGTTCTTTACGTAATACGCTTCCATTACCGAAAAGACTTTTTCTTTCAAGCTCAAAAGGGTATGCCCTTCGGGTGAAACGGGAGCTAAAAAGTGAATTTCAACCGGTCCAGGCTTAAAATAAAAGCTCTTTTTTGCAGGCATTACTTTTTTGGTGCCCAGCAATACGGTAGGCATAATAGCATGCCCCGTATCAAGAGCTAACCTAAAAGCACCATCATGGAAGCTTTTCAGCGGCTGATCCGTTCGGTTTCGGGTACCTTCCGGGTAGATGCACATATGCATACCCTTGCGCAAGACCGATTTCATAGTATGATAGCTTTTTTTTCGGCTCTTTTCACTGGACCGATCTACCAGTACGGCACCTTTTTGATAGAAGAAATTAAAGAGGGGGATCCGGTTAAATGATGTCTTGGCGATCGTTTTGTTGGCTCCCGGAATAAAAGGACAAGAAAGCGGGGCATCCATAAAGGAATTGTGGTTGCAGGTAACTATATAGGATTGTCCTTTTGCAAATTGAGAACTTCCGACTACTCGTAAAGGGCACCTTACCAGCCAAAGCCATACCCGTATCCATTTTCTGCTGATTAATATGAACTGGGTCTGACCTGCGGGATCGGGTATTAGCCAGGTCAGCATTAGCGGAATATAGACTATCAAAAATGTGGTGATGAAACTTGTAAGTGCCCACAGGGCCCAAAGCCAACCGGATATTCGCTTTTTCATGGATTGATTTATAGTTTCCAGTCAATGGGGTCGATCCCATTTTTTACCAAGTATTGATTGGCGGTAGAAAAATGCCGACAACCTAAAAAACCGTTATGGGCTGAAAGAGGAGACGGGTGCGCAGCGGTGAGGATCTTATGTTGGGTAGAATCGATCAGGTGGCTTTTCTCTTTGGCGAATTTTCCCCAGAGCAAAAAGACCAGATGCTTCCTTTTCTCACTAAGAACCTTTATTACAGCATCGGTAAAAAGAGCCCACCCGATTTGCGCATGGCTCATGGGTTCTGCGGCACGAACCGTCAGCGAGGCGTTAAGCAAAAAAACGCCTTGTCGGGCCCAGGCCGATAGATCACCTGTTTCAGGCAGGGGCATGCCAATATCTTGCTGTAATTCTTTAAAGATATTTTGAAGGGAGGGCGGGGTCGCTATACCCGATGGTACGGAGAAGCTAAGACCATGAGCCTGACCGGGTCCATGGTAGGGGTCTTGCCCTAAAATAACCAGTTTTACCTTTTCGAAAGGAGTGCTGTCGAATGCATTGAAAATGAATTTTCCCGGTGGGTAAATTGTCTTTCCCTGCTCTTTTTCTGTCTT